>JAYZAP010000001.1:0-5264 GCA_036339655.1 Pseudomonadota bacterium
CGGCCGGCGGCAGCGGCCCCAACCGGCTTGATGGCCAGGTCACTTTTGTTCGTGACGTCGGCGCCAGCGTCGAGGTCTTCGTCGACTGCGACGGCATAACCGTCATCAGCGTGTCGTCGCCCAAGGACCGCCCCGACGTGCGTCAGGGTGACGCGGTAGCCGTGGAATTTCCGGCCGACGCCTGCGTCGTGGTACGCCAATGACCGCCGAGACCGCAAACGGCTCGGAAAGCACCGAAGCGGTGGCCCAGTCCGGCCTCGCCTGGCAAATCAAACGGCACCTTCCGCCCGGCTATGCCGGATTGATGCTGGCCATCTTTTTTTTGGTGCCCTTCGGTATCATGGTCGCGATCAGTTTTTCCGAAAACATTCCCTCCGGACTGTGGATTTACAGTTTCGAGCTGACCCATTACGCGCGCTTCTTTTCGCCGCTTTTCACCACGCTCCTTTGGGTCACGATTGAGTTTGCTTTTGTGGCGGCAATCGTATCAGTGGCGATCACCTTTCCGTTTACGTATTTCCTCAGCCGATACCGTCGCCGGATGCAGGTAATCTCCCTGGTGTTCGTGCTCTGCGTGCTGTCGTTGTCGGAAGTTATCGTCGCCTATTCGTGGTCGGTCATGCTGTCCAAGCCGGCCGGCGTTTCCAACCTGTTCGTACTGCTCGGCTTTATGGAGAAAACGACCTCGTGGTCGCGGGGATACTGGTCGGTGCTGATCGCCCTGACCTGGTTCAACCTGCCGCTCGCGGTGCTCATTCAGTACCCCAACTGCAGCCGGCTGGATCGTGAAATTACCGAAGCGGCGATGACCCTCGGCGCGTCGCCGGTTCGCACCTTCTTCACGGTGGTTGTGCCGATCCTGCAGCCCACCATCCTGACGGCGTTTATCATCCTGTTTGTGTTTACCATGGGCGCCTTCGTGACCCCAACCTGGCTCGGCAGGCCCGAGCAATGGATGTACGCGGTGCTTATCGGTGACGAGGCCCTGGGTCGCGGCAACCAACCCTTCGCCTCGGCCCTGGCCATGTTCTATCTGGTGGTCACTACCGTCCTGGTTCTCATTACCGTGCGTCTTGGCCGCAAGACCGATAGGAACCTGGGCGCATGACGCGGTTGGCGCGCAACCTGTTTTACACCACCGTCCTGGTGGTGCTGAGTTCGCCGCTGTTCATCGTCGCCGGTGTCTCGGTCAACGAAAAGAAGTTCATGATCTTCCCGCCGCGCGGATTTTCGTTCCGCTGGTTCGCCGAGGTGTTCGAAAAGACCAAATGGTCCGAGCCCCTGACCAACAGCTTGATCATCGCTTTTTCGTCCAGCGTCATTGCCCTGACTATCGCCCTACCCATCGCCTATTTTCTGTGGCGCTACCGGGTGAACTACGCTAAGGCGCTCTATGCCATGGGCTTGATGCCGTTCGCCCTGCCGCCGGTCATCACCGCGCTTGGCATGCTGTTCTTCTGGGTCGAACTGGGCCACACCGGCCAGATCGAAAACATTATCCTGGGCCACAGCGTGTTTCTCGTCACCCTGCCCATGGTGATGATTTCCCTGGGCCTCGAATCCATTGACCGCGAAGTCATCGAGGCGGCGCGGACCATGGGCGCCGACGACCGCCGCACCTTCTTCACCATCATTCTGCCTCTGGTGCGGCCTTACATGGTGGCCGGATTTGCCTTTGTCTTCGTGCTCAGCATGAACGAGTTCATTATTTCCTATTTCCTCGGCCAGTACGCCGTCGTCACCTTGCCGGTGAAAATATTCGCCCAGCTTCGCTCGGGCTATTCGCCGGTGATCGCCTCGGTGGCTGTGATGTTCATGCTGCTCGCCATCGCCGTGTTCGGTCTGATCGCCCGATTCGGCGATCTGCCGAAGCTGCTCGGCGCCTGGTCGCCGCGCGAGTGATTGTTGCTATATCGCTGAATTAACGATGTTTTTCTAGGAAACAACCGTTAACAATTCGTGACTTGGCGGAGCCGAGAGGAATGTGGCACCCTCGCCGCAATTCACATGTTTCGTAGGACTCAACGAGCCCTAACCATATGACCCAACCCAAGACCGCCGCGATCATATTGGCCGCCGGCCTCGGCACACGGATGAATTCGGCGATCCCGAAAGTGCTGCACCCGCTCGCCGGACGGCCGATGATCGCTTGGCTGACGGAAACCCTGGTTGCCATGAATGTTGAGCGGGTGGTGGTCGTCGTTGGCCCTGACATGGATGCGGTGGCTGACGCGGTGGTGCCGGCCGAGGTCGTGGTGCAGACCGAACCGCTCGGCACCGGCCACGCGGTGCTCGCCGCCCGCGATGCGCTCGAGGGCTTCGACGGCGACGTCTTGGTGTTGTTCGGCGGCGACCCGCTGGTCCCGGCCGAAATCATGGCGGCCATGGTGGCGGCGCGGCGCGCCACGCCCGAGCCGGCGGTGGTCGTCCTTGCCATGCGGCCCGATGATCCGGCCCGCTATGGGAGGCTGGTGGTCGACGGCGACGGGGTACTGTCGCGGATTATAGAGTTCCGCGACGCCGACGCCGAACAGCGCGCCATTGGCCTGTGCAATGCCGGCATCATGGCGATTGACGGCAACCAATTATTCAACCTTCTCGACCAAGTCAGCAACGACAATACCAAGGGTGAGTATTACCTGACCGACATCGTCGCCGTCGCGCGTGACGCCGGCCTCCATTGCACCGTGGTCGATGGCGGAACCGAGCCCCTGCCGGGCATCGATTCCCGGGCCGAGCTGGCCGCCGTCGAAGCCCTGGTCCAGGACCGGTTGCGGGCGGCGGCCATGGCCGGGGGCGTCACCATGACCGACCCAGCCAGCGTGTTTCTCAGTTACGACACCGCCTTCGGCCGCGATGTGTTAATCGAACCCAACGTGTTTTTCGGCCCCGGCGTGACTGTCGGCGACAATGTGCGGATCCGGGCGTTCTGCCATCTTGAAGGCGCGGTCCTGGGCGACGGTGTCACGGTCGGGCCCCACGCCCGGCTGCGGCCCGGCGCCACCATTGGCCGAGATGCCCGCATCGGAAACTTCGTCGAAGTCAAGAACGCCGTCATCGAGGCCAGCGCCAAGGTCAACCACTTGGCCTATGTGGGCGACGCCCGGGTCGGCGAGGGAGCCAACGTGGGCGCCGGGGCGATTACCTGCAACTACGACGGCGTCAGCAAATCCCATACCGATATCGGCGCCGGCGCCTTCATCGGCTCCAACGTCGCTATAGTGGCGCCGGTCACAATCGGCGACGGCGCCATTATCGGGGCTGGCAGCGTGGTCAGCAAGGATGTGCCGGCCGACGCGGTCGCCACCAGCCGCGCACCCCAGGACGTTCGCCAGGGCACGGCGGCCAAGCTGCGCCGGCGCAAGCAGGCGGCCAAGGCCAGGAAGTAAAAAGGAAAGGCTTAGAGAAATGTGCGGCATCATCGGCGTCATCGGCAATGGCGAGGCCTCGCCCCTGCTGCTCGACGGGCTCAAGCGTCTGGCCTACCGAGGCTATGACTCGGCGGGCATCGCGACTATCGTCAACGGCCATATCGACCGCCGCCGCGCCGAGGGCAAGATCGACAATCTGGCGGCCCTGCTCGACGACGACCCGCTGTCCGGCTTGGTCGGCATCGGTCACACCCGCTGGGCGACCCACGGGGCGCCGACAACGCGCAACGCCCATCCTCATGTGGCCGGCCCAGTGGCGGTGGTTCACAACGGCATTATCGAGAACTTCCAGCGCCTGCGCGACGAGCTCACCGCCGAAGGCCGGGTCTTCGAGACCGACACCGACACCGAAGTGGTGGCCCATTTGGTGACCAGCAACATGGCCCGCGGCATGGCCCCGGTGGAGGCGGCAGCGGCCATGCTCGGGCGGCTCGAAGGCGCCTTCGCCCTTGGCATCCTGTTCAACGGTGAGGACGGCCTGATTGTCGGCGCCCGGCGGGGCAGCCCCTTGGCTATCGGCTACGGCGATGGCGAGATGTTTCTCGGCTCCGACGCTATGGCCCTGGCGCCCCTGACCAAGCGTATTGCCTACCTCGAGGAGGGCGACTGGGTCGAATTGCGGCGCGACGGCGCCGTGGTCCACGACGCCAATGGCAAGGTCGTCGAGCGCGAAATTAACATCACCGCCCAGTCCGGCGCCGCCATCGGCAAGGAGAACTATCACCACTTCATGCAAAAAGAGATCTACGAGCAGCCCGGCGTTATCGGCGACACCCTGAGCAGCTTCTATCATCCCGCCACCGGCGCCGTGGAACTGCCTGGCCTGCCGTTCGATCTGGCGGCCCTGCCGAATATCACCATCGTCGCCTGCGGCACCTCGTACCTGGCCGGTCTGATCGCCAAGTTCTGGCTCGAGAAGATCGCCCGGGTGCCGGTCGATATCGACATCGCGTCGGAGTTTCGCTACCGCGAAGCGCCCATGGCCGAGGGTGGTATGGCACTGTTTATCTCTCAGTCCGGCGAAACCGCAGACACACTGGCGGCGCTGCGCTACTGCCGCGCCCAGGGCCAGCACATCGTCTCCCTGGTCAATGTCGACGAAAGCACCATGGCGCGGGAATCGGACGCCATACTCCGCACCCTAGCGGGTCCCGAAATCGGCGTCGCCTCGACCAAGGGGTTCACCACCCAGCTCATGGTGCTGGCCTGTCTCGCCCTGACCTGCGCCCGGGCGCGTGGCGCCATCGACCATGACGAAGAGGCGCGGTTGTCGGCTGCCCTGGCGGAAGTGCCGTCGCGCGCCGCCGAGGTGCTACATCACGACGATCGCCTGCGGGAGCTGGCCCACGACGTGGCCAAGGCCGGGACCGTGCTCTACATCGGCCGTGGCACTGGCTATCCCATCGCCATGGAAGGAGCGCTCAAGCTCAAGGAGCTGTCCTACATCCACGCCGAGGGATTCGCCGCCGGCGAACTCAAGCATGGCCCTATCGCCCTGATTGAGGCTGGAGTGCCGGTCATTGTGGTGGCGCCGTCTGACGAGTTGTTCGAAAAGACCGCCTCGAACATGCAGGAAGTCATCGCACGGGGCGCCCAGGTCGTATTCCTCAGCGACGCCCTGGGGGTCGGGCGGCTCGGCGACCTTGCGGCCGCCACCATCGAACTTCCCACAGTCGACCCCTTTGTCGCCCCGATCCTCTACGCCATTCCGGTCCAGCTCCTAGCCTACCACGTGGCGGTCATCAAGGGCACCGACGTGGACCAGCCGCGCAACCTGGCCAAGAGCGTGACGGTGGAGTAGCATAAGGAGGTTGTGAGAGGCACTATCTTATG
>JAYZAP010000002.1:0-3053 GCA_036339655.1 Pseudomonadota bacterium
GGGGGGAAGCGGCGCCGCCTATATCGAGACCTTCGAGGTGACCGAGAACGGCCTTGAGGTGATGTCTAACCTGCCGCGGACGCTGACCACGGTCTGAAGCAGAAACAAGGAGGGGCAACGAGATGGCAAAAGCGACATTCGCGGCGGGTTGCTTCTGGGCGCCGGAGGTGAAGTTCCGTGCCATTGCCGGGGTTTCCGAGGCGGTGGTCGGCTACATCGGCGGCACCAAGGCCGATCCGAGCTATCGCGACGTCTGCACCGGACAGACCGGCCATGCCGAGGCGGTCGAGGTCGAGTTCGATCCGGACGTGGTGACGTACGATGAGTTGCTCGGCGCGTTCTGGTCCATGCACGACCCGACCACCTACCACCGTCAAGGGCCGGACGTGGGCTCGCAGTACCGCTCGGCCATCTACTTCCATGACGACGACCAAGAATCCCTGGCCCGGGCGTCGAAGGAACGGCTCGACAGCTCTGGCTCCCTGCGCGACCCCATCATCACGGAAATTGTTGCCGCCGGCCCGTTCTACCGAGCCGAGGAGGACCACCAGCGGTTCTTCGAAAAGCGCGGCATGCTCCACCGCGTCGCGGCGCACTGAGAAACTAGTCGGGACCCACTGGACGTTCGCCGGCGATGGTGATGCGGTGGAGCAGGCGGCGCTGGCCGTCGTAGTCATTGACCGCCAGGTGCTGGGTGCAGCGGTTGTCCCACATGGCCATGGAGCCCTGCCGCCACGAGAGGCGGCAGGTGAACTCGGGCCGCACCGCGTGGGCGCACAGGTAGTCCAGCAGGGGCCGGCTTTCGGCCTCGGTCATGCCCTTGAACCGGACCGTATAGACCGGGTTGATGAACAGGCCTTTCGCGTCCGACACCGGATGGATACGGACCACCGGGTGTTCGGTCTCGTTATCGGCCGCCGGGTCGCCCCGGGACATTTTGATAGAGCGCGACACCGCCATATCCGGCGGTGGCGCGAATTTGGTGCCGTGGGGCGCGCCGGTGTGGATCGCCACCATGCCATCGAGGCTGGCCTTGAGGCCGTCGGACAGTGTGTCGTAGGCAGCGGTCATGTTGGCCCAAATGGTGTCGCCACCGGTCTCGGGTACGTCGAGGGCGTAGAGCAGCGAGCTCGCCGGCGGCTCCGGGAGAAAACTGAAGTCGGTGTGCCAGGTGCCGCCAAAGGTGAAAATTTTCTGCTCGTCGGCCTCTTTCAGCACCGCGATGATGTCGGGATGGTCGGCCAGGTGCTCCACGTAGGGCACTCGGTAGATTGGTCCGAAGCGGGCGCCGAAGGCGACCTGTTGCTCCGGTGTCAGGTTCTGGTCGCGGAACATCAGCACCATGTGGGTGGTGAAGGCGTGGTGGAGTTCGTCGAAGGCCCGGTCACTCAAAGGGGGGGCGAGGTCGATTCCCGAAACCTCCGCCCCCAGGGCACCGGCGGCGGGCGTCACCGTGATGGTCTGGTAATCCATAAAATTCGTTCTATCACGGGCACGGGACGGCTTGCCCGCCAATTTCGCCGCTGGTAGAATAAGCCCAGTGATCACGTTCGACTGGCGAGGCGGTCGGCGGGCGGGTGATCCCCTTGAGACGAAACTGTAGTACCGGGATAGTCAGCGCTTCCGAAAGGTGTGGTTTGTGCTTGATTTGTCGCGGTGGAGAAGACCATGACGACAGCAAACAACGGCTATATTTCCAAACTGCTTGCCGATCAGCCGTCGGGCCATGCGCTTAATCAGGCGTTCTACGCCGACCCGGACGTTTATTCCCATGACGTCGAGCGGATTTTCATGCGCGAATGGTTCTATGTCGGCCAGGCCAGCCAGATTGCCGAGGCTGGTGACTATTTCGTGTTCGAGATCGCCGGTGAGTCGGTCATTATCGTGCGCGACGAGGATGGCGCCATCCGCGCCCTGGTCAACGTCTGCCGCCATCGCGGCTCGCGGGTCTGCTATGAGAAGAGCGGCAACACCCGGTGGTTTTCCTGCCCCTATCATGGCTGGACCTACGACCTCGACGGCAGCCTGGCGGCGGCGCGCCAGATGCCCAAGGATTTCGACAAGTCGAGCCATGGGCTCAAGCACATCCAGTGCCATGTTTTCCACGGCCTGATCCTGATCAACTTCGCCGATGAGCCGGCGTCCCTCGACGACGCCCACCGCGATCTCGACGCCCTGGTGGCGCCGTTCCAACTTGAGCGCACAAAAGTCGCCTACCGGGAATCCTACCGTATCGACAG
Source organism: Pseudomonadota bacterium (assembly GCA_036339655.1). Classification (GTDB taxonomy): domain Bacteria; phylum Pseudomonadota; class Alphaproteobacteria; order JAAXGF01; family JAAXGF01; genus JAYZAP01. The sequence goes on from JAYZAP010000002.1 coordinate 2,241, forward strand.
CAATTGGAAGCTGGCGCTGGAGAATTATCGCGAATGTTACCATTGCGCCCCGGCCCACCCCGAATTCGCCCTGTCCCACAGTATCGAAAAGCCCTCGGCACGCATGAGCAAGCTGATGGACAGAATGCGCCCGAAGTCCGAGGCCGCCGGGGTGTCGGTTGACGACGTGACATGTTTCGGCGGGCTCAATGACAGCGCCGGGCTAGCCTACAGCTATGACCGCTACCCGCTGTACGACGGCTACCTCACGGGCAGCGAGGACGGCCAGCCGGTGGCGCCGCTCTTGGGCGAGCTCAAGAGCTTCGACGGCGGCGCCTCGGACCTGCAGCTCGGCATGTTCAGCTATTTCCTGTTCTACAGCGACCATGGGGTGGTCTATCGCTTCGTGCCGCTCAGTGTGCAATCCACCGAATGCGAGATTCTATGGCTGGTGCGCGACGACGCCGAGGAAGGCAAGGATTACGACGTCGACCGCATGAAGTGGCTGTGGGACGTCACCACCATCGCCGACAAGACGATCATCGAGAAGAACCAGGAAGGGGTGAACTCGCGCTTCTACGAGCCCGGACCCTACTCGCCCCAAGAAGATTGGTGCGTCACCATGGCCGACTGGTATTTCGAGCGCCTCGCTTAGGCGATGTTCGCCCGGCCCAGGTAGGTGTAGCTCAGGGGCCTGGGGCCTTTCATGTAGGTGGTCTCCAGACCCTCGATGGCGAAGCCGGCGCCGCTGATCATTGTATCGATGAGGCGGTTTAGGTTACAGCCGCTGGCGAGCGGCCGCCAGACCGGGTTGATCAAGTTTGCCAGGCCGCC
>JAYZAP010000003.1:0-2489 GCA_036339655.1 Pseudomonadota bacterium
ACGGTGCCATGAACGGCACGGGCCTGCGCGAAACCGCCGCCAAACTGGTCACCAAGCCCAAACCCAAGAACCAGAATGCCCATCAGGAGACCCTCGACCTGACCGCCCCCGGCGAGTACCAGTTGCCGCCGCTCAGCGTCCTGACCCTGCCGCCGGAACCGGCCACGCGGACCACCGGCAACGATGACGCCCTGGCCCAGAACGCCCGGCTTCTCGAGGCCGTGCTCGACGACTTCGGGGTGCGCGGCGAAATCGTCAAGGTGCGGCCCGGCCCGGTAGTGACGCTTTATGAGCTGGAACCAGCGCCGGGTACCAAATCGTCGCGGGTCATCAGCCTGGCCGGCGACATCGCCCGCTCCATGAGCGCGATTTCCGTGCGCGTGGCGGTCATTCCGGGACGCACGGTGATTGGCATCGAACTGCCCAACACCCGGCGCGAGACGGTTTACCTGCGCGAATTGCTGGCCGCCCCGGAATACGAAAGCACGGCCGCTAAACTGACCCTGGCCCTGGGCAAGGACATCGGCGGCACCCCGATCATGACCGACCTGGCGCGCATGCCACACCTGCTGGTCGCCGGCACCACCGGTTCGGGCAAATCAGTGGCCATCAACACCATGATTCTGTCGCTGCTTTACCGGCTGCCGCCGGACCAGTGCAAGTTCATCATGATCGACCCCAAGATGCTCGAGCTCTCGGTCTACGACGGCATCCCGCATCTTTTGGCCCCGGTGGTGACCGAGGCAACCAAGGCGGTGGTCGCCCTCAAGTGGACCGTGCGCGAGATGGAGAACCGTTACCGCGCCATGTCGCGCATCGGTGTGCGCAATATCGCCGGCTACAACAAGCGCCTCGCCGAAGCCGCCGCCAAGGGCGAACAACTGACCCGCCAGATCCAAACCGGGTTCGACGCGGAAACCGGCCAGCCCCAGTTCGAGGAGCAGGAACTGGCCACCGATCCGCTGCCCAACATCGTCGTGGTGGTCGACGAGATGGCCGATCTCATGCTGGTCGCCGGCAAGGAAGTCGAGGGCGCGCTTCAGCGCCTGGCGCAGATGGCGCGGGCCGCCGGCATTCACCTCATCATGGCCACCCAGCGACCCTCGGTGGACGTCATTACCGGCACCATCAAGGCCAACTTTCCGACCCGCATCAGCTTCCAGGTAACGTCGAAAATAGATAGCCGCACCATTCTCGGCGAGCAGGGCGCCGAGCAACTTCTGGGCCAGGGCGACATGCTGTTCATGTCTGCGGGCGGCCGCATCGAGAGGGTCCATGGTCCCTTCGTCAACGATATGGAAGTCGAGCGTGTGGTCGCCGTGCTCAAGCAGCAGGGCCAGCCCGACTATATCGAGGCGGTCACCGAGGACGACGACAACAGTCCCATCCTCGGGGTCACAAGCAGTGGCGGCGGCAGCGACGCCGACGCCCTCTACGACCAGGCGGTGGCCCTGGTGTGCCGCGAGCGCAAGGCCTCGACCAGCTTCGTCCAGCGCCACCTGCAGATCGGCTACAACCGGGCGGCGCGGATCATCGAGCGCATGGAGACCGAAGGCGTGGTCAGCCGGGCCAACCACGTCGGCAAGCGCGAGGTGCTTGCCCGCAACATTGATGGCGATAGTATCGACTGATCGCCCCACCTGGGGCCATCGAGTCGCCCGAGGAGACGCCGTTGAAATCCGCCCTGTTCCCAAGCGCGCTGGTCACGATCCTGGCCGCTGTCCTGCTGCTGACGATTGGTGCCGTCCGGGCCGAGACCGAAGCCGAACTGCTCGGCCGCATCGAGGACTACCTCAACGGCATCGCCAGCCTGCACGCCAACTTCATGCAGGTGAACCACGACGGCAGTATCAGCGAAGGCACCCTGGCCCTGCAGCGCCCCGGCCTCATGCGCCTCGACTACCAGCCGCCGGTCATGGTGCGGATCGTCAGCAACGGTGGTTGGATCACCTATTTCGACCTCGAGCTCGGCCAGATCAGCCAGGCGCCGCTAAACGGCACCCACGCCGAACTGTTGGTCCGCGGCAATATCCGCTTCGGCGCGGATTTCAGGGTGGTGGCGCTCAAGCACGAGGCCGGCGCCGTCAAGCTGACCGTGGCCCGAGACGACAGTTCCAGCGAAGGCAACCTGACCCTGATTTTTTCCGACGGTCCCCTGGCACTGCGCCAGTGGTCGGTGATCGACGCCCAGGGACTGACGACCCAGGTCACCCTGTTCGACACCCGCTTCGGCGTGACCTTCGATCCGGCCATCTTCGAAGCCCCAGCGCCGTTCCCTGAAAGCGACCGGTGACGCCGAAGGCGGCTTTGACCACGGCCCGGCCGGCTGAGCCCAACCCATCATGACAGCGACCGATAGCACCACCTGGAACCGGCGGATGTGGCGGCTGGCCGAGCCTATCATGCTGTCGAATATCACCGTGCCGCTGCTCGGCATCGTCGATACCGCCGTGGTCGGCCATCTCGAGCACGCCTATTAGTTGGGCGCG
>JAYZAP010000004.1:0-4635 GCA_036339655.1 Pseudomonadota bacterium
TGACGCAGAGGTTGGAGTGGGCCCCGTAGCTCAGGCCCACAGAAGCCGAGCCCCGGCTGATTTCCTCCATGGCCACCACATGCTCGAGATAGCCCAACCCGGCGCCGCCGTATTCTTCATCGACGGTGACGCCAAGCACCCCGAGATCACCGAACTTGCGCCACAGATCGGCGGGAAACTCATTGTCCTCGTCGATGGCGGCGGCGCGCGGCGCGATTTCATCGGCGGCGAAGCTGCGCACGGAATCGCGGATCATGTCGGCGGTCTCACCGAGGCCGAAATCGAGGGCGGGAAGCTGGTTGGTAATCATGGGGCGACTATAGGCGCGGCGCCGGATCACCGTCGAGAGCCGGTTGAATCCGGACACTCAAAACAGCACCAACGCGGCGAGGCCGAGGAAGATGAAGAAACCAACCACGTCGGTGACGGTGGTGAGTAACACCGTTGCGGCGATGGCCGGATCGACCCCCAGGCGGTCGAGACCCAGGGGGATGAGGATGCCGGCGAGGCCGGCGACCAGCATGTTGACCACCATGGCGCCGCCGATCACCCCGCCAAGCCGGATATCGCCGAACCACACCAGGGCGACGGTGCCGGTGATGACCGCGAAGACCACGCCGTTGGCCAGGCCGACCACGCCCTCCTTGCCGATCAACCGCGCTGCGTTGGACGCCGAGACGTCCTTGGTAGCCAGCGCCCGGACCGTGACGGTCAAGGTCTGGGTGCCGGCGTTGCCGCCCATGGAGGCGACGATGGGCATCAGCACCGCAAGGGCCACCATCTGCTCGATGGTGGCGTCAAACAGGCCGATCACCGCCGACGCGGTCAACGCCGTCACCAGATTGACCAACAGCCAGGTGAAACGGCGGCGACCGGTGGTCCAGGCCGGCTCGTGAATATCGGTCTCGATGACGCCGCCGAGATGCAGAATGTCCTCCTCGGCCTCTTCCTCGATGACCTCGACCACGTCGTCGACGGTGATGACGCCGATCAAGGCGCCGTGGTCGTCGACCACAGGCGCCGACACCAGATCGTACTGTTGGAAAGCGTAGGCCACGTCCTCCTGGTCCATCCAGGCCTGGACAACCTTGAGGTCGGTTTCCATGATGTCCTTGACCAGCACCGGGCGCTTGGCCCGCATGGCCCGGCTCAAGGGCACGAAGCCGATGGGCTCGCGGCGGACGTCGACAACGAAGATATCGTAGAACTCGTCGGGCAGGTCGTCGGCCGAGCGCAGGTGGTCAATCAGCCGGCCAACAGTCCAGTACGTATGGACCGCCACCAGCTTGCGCTGCATCAGCCGCCCGGCGCTGTTCTCGGGATAGCCCAGGCCGGCTTCGAGTTGGGCCCGGTCCTCGACGGGAACCGCCGCCAGCAGCTCACGCTGCTCGTCCTGGTCGAGATCCTCGACCAGATACATGGCGTCGTCGGAGTCGAGCTCGGCGATGGCGGCGGCGAGCTCATCGGTGCTGAGAATGTCGAGGATTTCGTCGCGCGTGGACTCGTCAAGCTCGACCAGGATGTCCGGGTCGACCTGGGGACGCAGCACATCGACAATCAACCGGCGCTCGTCGCCACTGACCATTTCCAGCAGATCGGCCATGTCGGCGGCGTGCAACGGCACCACCAGGGCCTCGACCTGGTCGAGATCGCGGCTGTCCAGCGCCGCCTCGATGGCGGTGATCAAATCGGGCGTCAGGCCGTAGAGGTCGTCGTGGTCCTCGGCCTCTGGGGTGAATTCAGGCGTCGTCAAGCGGTCATTCCGCGGCCGCGGCCCGGTCGTCGGCGGCGTGCATCTGAGCATCGACCACCGCCAGGGCGCTCATGTTGACGGTGCCGCGCACGGTCACCGTGGCGTTGAGCACATGGGCCGGCTGCGCCATGCCCAGCAGCATGGGACCGACGGAAAGACCGTTGGCCAGTTGCTTGACCAGGTTGAAGGCGATGTTGGCAGCATCCAGGTTGGGCATGACCAACAGGTTGGCCTGGCCCTTGAGCCGTGAGTTCGGGAAAGTCGCCTCGCGCAGCACTTCCGACAGCGCCGTGTCGCCGTGCATTTCACCCTCGACCTCAAGATCCGGGGCAAGCTCGTTGATCAGCACCAGGGCCTCGCGCATTTTCAGGGCCGAGGGCTCGTGAGTGCTGCCGAAATTTGAATGGCACAACAGCGCCGCCTTGGGCTCGACCCCGAAGCGCCGCGCCTCTTCGGCGGCCAGCAATGTCATTTCGGCGACCTCATGGGCGCTCGGGTCGTAAGTCACATTGGTGTCGGTCATGAAATAGGTGCCCTTGGCCAGCACCAGCATCTGCAACGCCGCCGCCGAGTGGACGCCGTCACGCAGGCCGACAATGTCCAGCACATGGCGCAAATTGTCGCGGTAGGTGCCGACGGGGCCGGCGAGCATGGCGTCGGCCTCGCCACGGCGAAGCATGAGCGCCGCGATAGCGCTGTTCGCGGTTCGCACCACCGAGCGCGCTTTGACCCGGGTGACGCCGTCGCGCTCCATGATCTGGTGGTAAAGCTCCCAGTAGTCGCGGTAGCGTGGGTCGTCTTCCGGGTCGCAGACTTCGAAATGATCGCCCCGCTTGATACGCAGGCCCAGGGTCTCGATGCGGCTGTCGATGACCGCGGCGCGGCCGACTAGGATGGGCTCGGCAAAGCCTTCGTCGAAGACCATCTGCACCGCCTGGAGCACGCGCCAATCCTCGCCCTCGGCATAGACCAGCCGCTTGGGGTCGCTGGTGGCCTGTTCGAACACGCTCTTCATGACATAGCCGGTGCGATAGACGTAGTTGGCCAGTTGATCGCGGTAGGCCTCCAGGTCCGCGAGCGGCCGGGTGGCGACGCCGGAGTCCATGGCGGCCTTGGCCACCGCCGAGGAGACCTCGACGATAAGCCGGGGGTCGAACGGTTTGGGCAAGATGTACTCGGGCCCGAAGGTCAGGTCATGGCGGGCATAGGCGCGGGCGACAACGTCCGAGGTTTCGGCCATGGCCATGTCAGCGATGGCGCGAACGCAGGCGAGCTTCATTTCGGTGTTGATCTCGCTGGCCCCGACGTCGAGGGCGCCACGGAAGATGAACGGGAAGCAGAGCACGTTGTTGACTTGGTTGGGATAGTCGGACCGGCCCGTGGCAATGATGGCGTCGGGCCGGGCGGCGCGGGCTTCCTCGGGCATGATTTCCGGCGTCGGGTTGGCCAGCGCCAGGATCAGCGGGTCCTTGGCCATGGTCTTGACCATGTCGCCGTTGAGCACCCCCGGCCCGGACAGGCCAAGAAACACGTCGGCGCCATCGAGAGCATCGTCGATGGTGCGCAGGTCGGTCTTCTTGGCGAAGCGCGCCTTGTGCTCGTCCATGTCGCCCTCGCGGTCGGCATGAATTACGCCGCTGCGGTCACAGATCGTGACGTTTTCCCGGGGGATGCCCAGGTCGACCAACAGGTTGCAGCAGGCCAGAGCCGCGGCGCCGGCACCCGAGCACACCACGGTGGCGTCCTTGGGGTCCTTGCCGACTACTCGCAGGCCGTTGAACACGGCGGCATTGACGCAGATGGCGGTGCCGTGCTGGTCGTCGTGGAACACCGGAATGCCCATGCGTTCCTTGAGCCGGGATTCAATTTCGAAGCATTCCGGCGCCTTGATATCCTCCAGATTGATGCCACCGAAGGTGGGCTCCAGGGCGGCGATGATATCGACCAGCTTATCGGGATCGGTCTCGTTGATTTCGAGATCGAACACATTAATACCGGCGAATTTCTTGAACAGACCGGCCTTACCTTCCATCACCGGTTTCGACGCCAGGGCGCCGATGGCGCCGAGGCCGAGCACCGCGGTGCCGTTGGTGATGACCGCGACCAGATTGGCGCGCGAGGTGTAGATGTAGGAGTCCGCCGGATCGCGGGCGATTTCCTCGCAGGGGATGGCGACCCCGGGAGAATAGGCCAGCGCCAGATCGTGCTGGTTGGCCAACGGCTTGGTCGGATGAATGCCGAGTTTGCCCGGTTTGGGATATTTGTGATAGTTGAGCGCGGCTTCGCGGAGGTCGTCGGCCATGGCGGCGTACCCTCATAATCACCCGGAGTTGGCTGCCAGTATAGCCGGGTGCGGGGCAATTGAAATGGCCGGGCGGTGGCGGGGAACCGTCTGTTCGGGTAAAAGAAATGCCCGTGGCGAACCACGGGCACTTCTCGATTGGTGCGGTCGAGAAGACTCGAACTTCCACTCCCTTACAGGAACAGCGCCCTCAACGCTGCGCGTCTACCAATTCCGCCACGACCGCTGAACGACACGCCTATGCGGGAGATAGCAAATCCGTCAACGAATCGCAAGCCGCTGTGATAGCGTATCAGCCATGCAGCCCCCTGAATGGCGCACCAGCGACAAGCCCGTGCCCTACGACCACGCGGTGGCCGAGATGGAGGCCCGCGTCGCCGCGATCCGCGACGGCGCCGCCAACGAGCTAGTCTGGCTGCTCGAACACCCAGCACTGTTCACTGCCGGGTCGAGCGCCCAGCCCAGCGACCTGCTCGCCCCCATGGGCCTGCCGGTGTTCCAGACCGGGCGCGGCGGCCAGTACACCTATCACGGCCCGGGCCAACGCATCGCCTATGTCATGCTCGACCTCAAGCAGCGC
>JAYZAP010000005.1:0-6627 GCA_036339655.1 Pseudomonadota bacterium
GCGGCACCGAGGCCCGCCGGGTCGGTGCGGATGCCGACGGCGCCGAACGACTCGGCGAACATGAGAAGATCCGGGTTGTGCAGGTCGGTGGCGATGAAACGCTTGCCGAAGCGGTGGGTCTGGTCCCAGCGCGACGCCCCGAAGGCGTTGTTGTTGAACACCACGGTGACCACGTTGATGCCGAACTTAACGGCAGTGGACAGCTCCGTGGCGCAATACATGAAGCCGCCGTCGCCGCTCAGCGCCACCACCTGCTTGTCGGGATTACCGATCTTGGCGCCGAGCGCCGTCGGGAAGGCATAGCCGAGGGTGCCGAAATAGGACGAGGTGATGTAGGTCCGCGGCTGCTTCACGGGAAAGCAGATGTTGCCCCAATAGCCCACGTTGGTAACCCCGCTGATGACGATGGCGTCATCGTCGAGGCAGGCCCGCAGGGTGTCCAGCATATCCATCTGCAACGGCACCAGACCGCGCAGCTCGTCGCGGAAACGGGCACGCCAGCCGACGATTTCATCACCCCGGGATGCACGAGCCGAGCCCATGGCGCCCACCACCTCAATGAGTTGGGTCAGGCCCTCCTTGGCGTCGGCCTCGATGGCCACGGCGGTGGGCAGAATTTTGCCCGGCTCGTTCGGGTCGATGTCCATGTGAACCAGAGCCGGCAGCACTTCGGCTTCGTCCTCGCGGATGCGCAGGCGGGTGCCGACCGCGAGCAACGCGTCGCTCTCGGCGAACAACTCGGCGATCGGGCTTTGCATGTAATAGCTGACGGCGATGTTGAGCGGGTGGTCGTCGGGAACCGCGCCCTTGCCCTGCTGGGTCATGATGACCGGCGCCTGAAGCAGTTCGGCCAGGGTGACGAGTTCGGCCGAGGCGTCCGATGAAATGACGCCGCCGCCGGCGTAAATCACCGGCTTCTCGGCGTCGCACAGCAGCCGCGCCGCCTGTTCGATGGCGCCGGCCTCGGCGGGGGCCGCCTTGGCCCAATGCTCGCGGTCGATAATGGCCACGTCGTCGGTCGCGGCCAGGGTGTCGGGCGGCACTTCGATTTCCACCGGACGGGGCCGGCCGGTACGGAGTTGGTGGAAGGCTTCGTGGACCATCTCAGGAATGCCGCCGACCTCGGTCGTCCGGTCGACCCATTTGGTGATCGGGCGGAACACGTCGAGCTGTTCCTCGACCTCGTGAAGCTCGCCAATGCGCTTGCCCAGGGAGGTCGTGGGAATCTGCCCTGATATCAACAGTACCGGCGACGACGCCGCATAGGCGGTGCCGAGGCCGGCGGTGGCGTTGAGCGCGCCGGGGCCGGGCACCACCATGGCGACGCCGACATCGCCGGTGACCCGGGCGTAGCCGTCGGCCATATAGGTGGTCGCCTGTTCATGGCGGGTCTGGACCATGTGCAGTTCATTGCGCTTCTCGTAGATCGCGTCGATGGCGTCCATCATCTGGACGCCTGGAAGGGCGAACAGGGTGTCGACGCCTTCGCTCAACAACTGGGCAATCAGCGCCTGGGCACCGGTCATCTTGGCCATGAATTTCTACTCCGTAATGTGGCCTCGGCAAGCCCCGGGCGGCCCCGCCAACCTAGCGTCTGCCGGCGGCTCTGTAAAAGGTCGTTGGGACCCTAAATCGGTGCCAGGCCATAGACCCGCATGGCGGTGGCGCGGAACAGGGATTCTTTTTCGTCTTCGGAGAAGTCCGCGGTCATCTTCTTGAAGGCGTTCCACAGCACGTTGTAGGAAATCGACGCCTTGTCCACCGGGTAGTTGCTCTCGAACATGCAGCGCTCGGTCCCGAATTGTTCGATGCAGTGCTGGTACCAGGGGCGCTGCGCCGCCACCAGCTCGTCCGAGGTCAGAGGTGTGTCGCGCTTGTGCCAGCCATAGCCGTTGATCGGCATGGCCATGCCGCCGAGCTTGGCGACCACGTTGGGGCATTGGGCGAGGGCGGCGATGTCGTTTTTCCATTGTTCAAAAATCTCGTCCCGCTGGTCCTTGTAGGGACCGATGCCGAGGAGCCCGCCGAAGTGGTCGTGGACGATGGGGCTTTCGGGAAAGCCGCGGGCGAGCTCGGTCAGGGCCGGTATCTGGCGATGATAGTGCCACGCCTCAAAAACCATGCCATGACGGCTGAGTTCCGTGAGGCCCTCGCGGAACGCCGGTTCGCTGTAGAGGTTCTCCGGCGGGTTGGAGTGGGAATTGCGCACCACCTCGCTGGCGTCCCAGCCGGCGGCGTGGCGAATGCCGCGGAACAGGCCGTTGCCGGCTTGCTTATGGGCTGCCAGCACCGCGCCCACGGCCTCGCCGAGCATGAGGTCGGCGTGGCCGATGATGGCGCCGATGCGCGCCGCCCCGGCCGGGCCTTTGGCTGCCTCGGCCGCCACTTTGACCACAAACTCGGTCTCGCCCACCGGACGCAGGGCCGCCGGACCACTTTCGCGGTACTCAGCGCTGCAGTCGATGAACACGGTCTGCTCAATGTTGTGGCCGCTGCCCGTATCTTCCCACAGATCGGCCAACAGATACGGCGGGTGGTGGTGCCACAGGTGGTGGTGAGGGTCGACGATCGGCCGCTCGGGTTCGATGGTCTGCTCCACGACCTGGGCGAGCCAGGTGTCATGATCGGTTATGGGGCATCTTTCGATAATTAAGGGGGCTGAAGGTGCAGGGCAGGGACCGGACGCCGTGGATGAACAGGCCGTTGATCGGCACCAGGCGATCGAGGTCGACGTCGAGGTCGGGCAGGGTCTCGAACAGGATCTTGAAAAAATGATACATCTCGCGCCGCGCTAGGTGCATGCCGAGGCAGTGATGCACCCCACCGCCGCCGTAGCCCACATGGTCGTTGGGCCAGCGCCGGATGTCGAAGCGCTCGGGCTCTTCGAACACAGTCTCGTCGCGGTTGGCGGCGGTGTACCACATGACCACCTTGTCGCCGGCCGCGATGGCTTGGCCGCCGAGTTCCAGGTCCTTCGTGGCGGTGCGGGCGAAGTTCACTACCGGCGATGAATAGCGTACGATTTCTTCCAGGGCGCTGGCCACCAGACCTTCATAGTCGGCCATCCAGTCGGCCCGCTGGTCCGGGTGGCCGGCCAACTGCGCCATTCCGTGGGCGATGGAGCTGGATGTGGTCTCGATGCCGGCGGTAATCAGCAATTGGAAGAATATCCCCACATCCAGGTCCGAGAGGCGCTCGCCATCGACCTCGGCGGCGATCAGGGCGCTGATCAGATCTTCCGTGGGCGCCTTGCGCCGGGACCGGCACAGGCCCTCGCCGTAGTCGTTGAGCGCCATGAAGGCTTCAAAGGCGTCGCCGAACTCGCCGACCTCGGCATCGCCGAAGCCGAGCGCCTGAATTGTCAGGCACTGAAGTTCCAGCCAGTCATCCTCGGGCACTTCCATCATGTCGCAAATTACCCCCATGGGCATGCGTGTGGCGATGTCGGAGGCGAAGTCGCAAGCGCCCCAGGAGGCCACCCGGCCGACCACCGCCCGGGCCCGACGATCCATTTGTTGCTCGATGGCTTGCAGCATGCGTGGGGTGAAGGCCCGGCTGACAATTTTTCGCAGCTTGGTGTGGCGCGGCGGATCGATGATCAGCATGCCGCCGGTCAGGTAGGCGTTTTCGCTGTTCTCGCTGAAAAGCTGGGTGCCGAATTCCGATGTGAACCGCTTGGTGTCGCGGCTCACCGCGCGAACCTCGGCATGGCCGGTGAGTGACCAGAAGCCGGGGCTTGTGGGGAAACCCTCGACAGTCCGGCCGGCCTGCCAGGTCACCGGCCGCTCGCGGCGGAACCGGGCGAGCCAGTCATAGCGGTCATGGCGATCCCAGAACGCCGGGTCGCCCAGGTAGATGCTGTCGAGGTCGAGGTTGTCGAGCATGGCTCTAACGGATTGCCAGCACCCGGTCGCCGCTCGACGTCAGGGTCTCGCAACCGGTTTCCGTCACCGCGATGCTCTCGCTGAAGCCGATGCCGATCTTGTCGGCCGGCACCCAGGTGCAGATCGGCAGGTGGAAGGTCATGCCCGGCTCCAGCACAGTCTCCGAGCCCTCGGCGATATACCGCGGGTTCTCGGTCCAGGTCGGCTGGAAGCCCATGCCAATGGAATAGCCGTAGCCGCCGTGGAAGTAGACCCCCTCGGGGGCATCTTCGAAACCGTGCTTGGCGATCTGCGCCACATCGTCGCCGGTGCGCCCCGGCTTGATGTTCTCGAGCAGCAGTTCGAGGGTCGCAATCGAGGCGTCCGACAGGCGCCGCAGGCCGTCCGAGGGCTCGCCGATGCAGGCGCTGCGCATGCCCGGCGCGTTGTAGCGCTCATAGCAGCCGGAATACTCCAGATAGATCGGGTGACCTTTCTCCAGCCTGGCCCTCTTGTATGGAATGTGCGGCATATAGGCGGTGCGCGGGCCGGTGGTGCACATGGGATCGATGGACATAAGCTCGGAGCCCGCCGCGATCATGGCGCCGTAGCCGGCGGCGACGATCTCGTTGTCGGTCCGGCCCTCGGCGGTGGCCTCGATGGTCGCCTTGAGGCCGATGCCGGTCAGCTCTCCGGCTTGTCTCATGTAGGCGACCTCGGCGTCCGACTTCACCATACGCATGTCGAGACCCAGGGTGGTGGCGTTGACGAAGCTGGCGTCGGGCAGGGCCTTGACCAGGTGGAGATAGCTTTCCGTGTCGAAGGCGCCGCTGGCGAAGGTTTCCGGATTGCCCATCTCGATGCCGATGCGTTTGTCGCCGGCGCCGCGGTCGCGCAGGATTTCGCCCAGCTGGGTCGCCGTGTCGCGGCCCTCGTACCAGTAGAACTGTTTGATGTCGCGGATGGTGCTGAACAACAGGGCGCAGGGCGCTTCAAGTTCCGAGCAGTGCAGCGCCACGTCGCCGGTGGTCCCCAGAATGCCCATGGTGTAGCCACAGGACATGGTGCTGTCGTAACCCGTCAGATAGCCCAGGTTCGGGGTGCTGCTGATGATCAGGACATCAATGCCGTCCTCGACCATGCGCGCTTGGAACCTGGCGACCCGACCGGCATACTCGGCCTCGCTGAACGCTAGTTCCTTGGGCAGCGGCGACTCATTGAGAATTTCGACCAGGTCCATTGTGTCCTCCGCATTATCCAACATTTACAAGGCCGGCATGTAAGCACATTCCGGGCGCATCGGAAATGGCGCCGATGGCTTAATCGACCTACAATCCGCGCGAACCCGGAGATTGTTCGAGAGATGATTGTCGCCGCCACGGAAACCGTTTCGTCCGCCGGCAAAGCCGCCGAGTGGAATTGGCGGTCGCCGATGCCCATCACATATTCACCTTTGTTTTCGTGGCCGCTGAAGCCGCTGTTGATTTTACGGTGGTTCGCGGCCCATTGGTTTGCCCTGTCGTCAAAGACCGTCGTCCTGGCGTTCGCAATAATCTCGTGGCTCTATCTCCAGCCTGCTGTTGAACGCTGCGTAACCTTCGAGCTCGACTGGATCGCTCAAATATATGCGCGAAACCTGGGTCTCATGGCCTTGGTCGCCGGTGGGCTGCACCTCTACTTTTATAGCTTTCGCAAGCAGGGCGCCGAGAGTCAATTCGATTGCCGCGCCATGGAAACCGACAGCCCCCGGTTTACCTTCGACAATCAGGTCTGGGATAACATGTTCTGGACGTGCGTCAGCGGTGTCACCGTATGGACGGCCTATGAGTCGCTGTTCATGTGGGCCTTTGCCAACCACATCGTCGCCACGCTCGACTGGCGGGAAAATGGCGTCTGGTTCGTCTTGTTTTTTGTATTGCACCCAGTATGGAACGGCGCCCACTTCTATGTGGTCCATCGCGCGCTCCATTGGCCGCCGCTCTACAAGGCGGCCCATGCGCTGCATCACCGCAATTCCAACATTGGCCCGTGGACCGGGTTATCCATGCATCCCATCGAGCACATCATGTATATGAGCTCGGTCCTGTTGCTCTTGGTGGTGCCGGCCCATCCAATTTTCGTCTTGTTTATGTTGCAGTATCTGGCGGTCAGCGCCGCGACCTCCCACACCGGGTTTGAAAAACTGCGGGTTGCGGGAACCAGAGTGATGAGTCTTGGCGACTACTTCCACCAGCTTCACCATCGACATTTCGAGTGCAATTACGGCACCCTTGAAATTCAGTGCGATGCGTGGGGCGGGTCATTTCATGACGGCACCGGCGAGGCGACAAAGCGCTTGCGCGAAAGCCGCCACAAGGGATTTACCGATTAGTCACCAATCAGTCCCGCGACGAAGGCGCGGGCCTCGGTCAGGTCGTAGCCGTAGGGTCGGCGGGCGACGATGACCGCCGACATGATGTCGCCGCGCTCGGCGAATTCGAGAAGCCTCGATTCCTGCTCCTTGCGGCTCGCCGTGGCGAAGGACTGGTGCTCGCTCCGCGCCTTGCTTTCCAGGGTGTAGTATTGTCCGAGGATTGCCGCCGCCTGCGGGATGCGGGGGCGGAGTGCTGTGTCCGGGCCGCTACAGTCGATGCGCACCACCGCATCGGGCATGAGCCAGACCGGGTAATGGCTGAATTTCCCCTTGCCGGTGAATCCGGCGCTCCAAAGCTGGCGCTCGGCGCGAAGGCGGTCGGCGAGTTCGCTGGTATCGTCACCGCGAAGC
>JAYZAP010000006.1:0-2797 GCA_036339655.1 Pseudomonadota bacterium
CCGTGGCCGCGTTCCGCACCTTTGCCGATGCCATTGTGTGTCGATTGGGGCATCGCCATGCCGTGCGCGTCTAACCACGGATTAAGGGGGCGCGGTCAAATGGCCCTATATGATCGGACGCCGCTATGAAACCACTGCATGCGAAGGCCCGTATCATAGGCCGAGTCGGCCCTCGTGGGGCGCTGTTTTTACTGCCGGAGTCGAGTAAGGTCGCGGCCGAATTTGAGCTGGTTTGGTGCGACGTCCCGTGAAACCTCAAGACATACTGCTGGCCCTGTCGGTCCCGGTGATCTGGGGGCTGGGGTTCACCCTGGCCAAGGCCGGGATGTCCCAGTTCCCCCCCATCCTGTTGACTGCACTGCGCTTCGGCCTGACCGCCCTGGTGCTGGTCTGGTTCGTCCGCCCGCCGTGGGGGATGATGGTTCGCATCTTCTGGGTCGCGCTGATCGGCGGCACCATCCAGTACAGCCTGACCTTTACCGGCCTCCATGCCATGGACGCTTCGACCGCCATCATTATTGTTCAGCTCGAAGTGCCGTTCGCCCTGATGCTGTCGGTGATATTTCTCAAGGATCGGCTCGACTGGCGCCGTGCTTCCGGCGTGGTCCTGGCCTTCGGTGGGGTCGTGCTAGTTGCCGGCGAGCCCCGCCTCGACACCGGATACCTGCCCATCCTGCTGCTCGTCGCCGGCACCTTCAGTTGGGCGGTTGGTCAGATTCTGGTGAAGACCGTGCATCAGGTCGGCGGTTGTACGCTGATCGCCTGGGTGGCGGTGTTCTCGGCGCCCCAGTTGTTCATCGCGTCCTATCTGTTCGAGGACGGCCAGGCCGAGGCCGTGGCTAACGCCGACTGGGCCGGCTGGGCCATCATCGTCTACCTCGGCTTGATCATGACGGCGGTGGGCTATGCCGCCTGGTATCATGTGCTGAGCAGGTATTCGGTAACCCGGGTGATGCCGTTTCTCATGCTGTTGCCGGTGACCGCCATGAGCGGCGGCGTGCTGCTGTTGGGCGAGACGGTCACCTCCGTCACCCTGCTCGGCGCGGCAGTGGTCATCGCCGGGGGGGCGTTCATCACTCTGGGCCGCGCCGCCGACGTGTCGTGAGGGCGGGAAACTGCACGCCGGGTGTGGCGGTGGCCGGGGGTTACCGCCTATACTGGGGAGGTCTTGTCCATGGATGGCATCATGTTCCTGAAATCCGCCAGCAAAACCGACCCGAACGCCGTCGCCGCCGCGCGCGGTATACCGTCGGCGTCGCGCATCGGCCGCGACATGAATGTGGTCGGCGATCTGCGGGGCGCCGGTGAAGTGCGCATCGACGGTGAGGTCGGCGGCGATGTGTTCGGCCGCAGTGTCACCGTGGGCGAGGGCGGCGTGGTCAAGGGCTCGGTCTACGCCGAGGACGTCCATATCGCCGGGGCCGTGGAGGGCCGCATTGAGGCGGTGACCGTGAGCGTCGCGAAGAGCGCCAAAATCGTCGGCTCGATTACCCACAACGAGCTCGAAATCGAAACCGGCGCCCATATCGAGGGCCGCCGTCCGTGGCGCCCTCTCAGCTACCTTGAAGAGAATCGCAAGTGGTGACAGAGGTTTGACATGCCCTGCCGGCGCGGCTTTCACACCCGGTTGACGCCATGGGATGGCAATTTTGGATGATTCCGTGTAAAACTGGGAAAAGTGGCCGGCGCGGTGATCGCCCCGGCGCTTCCCCAAACTTCGCGCAGGGAGAACGAAATGTTTGGTAAGGACAAGGAAGACGTGGCGGCGCAGAACGGCGCGCCGCCGAGCGCGGCCCGGCCGGCGGCCGGCGGCGGCGACGCGCCATCGATCATCAGCGCCGACATGAAGGTGGTCGGCAATCTCAACTCGGATGGCGATATTCAGATCGACGGCACCGTCGAAGGCGATATCAAGAGCCGCACGGTGACGGTCGGCGAGAGCGCCAATATCTCCGGCTCGATCAGCGCCAGTTCGGTCAATGTGCGCGGCCGGGTCAGCGGCAAAATCATCGCCGACGCGGTGCGCATCGCCAAGACCGCCAATGTCCAGGGCGATATCGGCTACAAGACCCTGGCCATTGAGGAACAGGCCGTGCTCGACGGCAAGGTGCGGCGCATGGACGCCGCCAAACCGGTAGCCCAGGCGGCCAAGCCGGCGGCCGACGACGGCAAGGTCGAACCGCTCAAAACCGCCCAGGCCGGCGGTGGTGCAAGTGGTGGCACGGGCGGCGGCGCCCAGGCCAACGCCAAACCCGGCGTCGGCGGCAAGCCCCTGGCCAGCTAACGCCAATCCATAGACGGCATTCGCGCCCGGCCCTTTCATGCAAGCGCCGGGCAATTTTTTCAATTACGCAATTACGGGGACAGTATACTTAATTATAATTGTTGGCGAACATCGTGCTACGATTATTTCTAGTCAACTGTTATTAGGGACAAAAATAATTAAGTATACTGCCCCCATAATTATGCATTCTACCCCCACACCCGCCGGGCCACGCCGCATAGGACGTCGAGCTTGGCGCGCTGCTCGTCGATGGTCAGGGCGTTGCCGCCGATCGAGGTGGCGAAGCCGCATTGCGGGCTGATGGCGAGGCGTTCTAGGGGGATGTAGCGGGCCGCCTGGTCGATGCGCCGGGCGAGCTCGTCCGGGTCTTCCAGGGCGCCGGTCTTGGTGGTCACCAGGCCGAGCACCACGGTCTTGTCATGGGGCACCTCGGCCAGGGGCGTGAAGCTGCCGGAGCGCTCGTCGTCGTATTCGAGCATTAGGCGGTGGGCCTTGATGCCCTGGAAAACCGGG
>JAYZAP010000007.1:0-2637 GCA_036339655.1 Pseudomonadota bacterium
GATTATTGGTCAAAAGAGGTCTTCTCGGTCCAGGTGGAATCCCAGAAGCTCGCCGGATCACGGGTCAAGGTCTCAAAGGCGCCGTAGGGCGCCGCGGCCAGGGTCGCGCCACCGACCCGCTCGGCCAGTTCCGCCTTGGCCTCATGGATCACCGCCGGGTCGGCGCACAAATCGACCGTGGCCAGGGCGAGGCCTTGGGACGCCATCAGGGGCCCGGCGTCGCCGGCGCCGTGGCCGGTGAGTGCCGTGTAGGCCCAGTTGTGATAGGGAATCTGGTCTGGCGCCGCCCAGTTGACCCGGGCCAGAGGGATGCGCCAGCTCGCCTCGCCATCGTCTTGGCCGTAGGGGTCGACGCCCTCGGTGTGGAACGCCAGGTCGCGGTCCAGGGTGAAGCCACCGCCGGGCCGAATAGCGCCGCACAGCGCCTCCATCCAGGCCAGGTCGTCGGCCGACCATTGCGGTGGCCCGACAACCTCCAGGTTTCGCTGCAATGCCCGCCCCAGGGCGTGGTTGGGCAAATAACCCCGGGTCGAGGCGATGAACTGTTCGCGGATCGAGGTCCCGACGCTGTCCGAGGCCCGGCGGAAGATATCGGCGGCGAAGCGGTAGACCTCGCCGGCGCGGTCGAAATCCTCATGGCGCACCACCAGCCAGACCCGCGCCTCGTCCGGGGTCACCGAAGGCATGTGGCCGCCGACCCGCAACACATGCTCGACACTGGTGTCGGCGAAGTGATGAGCGCGCAGCCGCTCCAGGGACTGGACCGCCAGTTCGGCGGCGTCCAGGGCGTTGTTCTTGGGCGGGCTGCCGCCGTGGCCGGCCTCGCCCATGAACACGAACTCGCTGCTCCATACCGCTTTGCAGGGCATGGACGCGGCGCCGTTGCGGCCGTCGCCGTGGGACGTGAGAATGGCGTCGATGCCATGGAAGGCGCCACGCGAGAACATCGCCACCTTGCCCCAGACAATTTCCTCGGCAGGACAGCCGAGGACGACGATCTCACCGCCGACGCCAAGCTCGGCCATGGCCGCCTTGGCAGCGATGGCGGCGCCGGCGTTGGCCGCCCCGATCTGGTTGTGGCCGCAGGCGTGGCCGGCGCGCTGGCCCCGCGCCTCGCGGCGGCTGACGGCGGCATTGTCGGTTCCCGGCAAGGCGTCGTACTCCAGCAACAGCGCAACGCGCGGCCCATCGCCCTGACTCCAACGGGCAATGAACGCGGTCGGCAGGCCACACGCCCCGCGTTCAAGGTCGAAGCCGCTGTCCTCAAGCCAATCGGCGAGACGCCCGGCGGCGAAAGTCTCCATGTTGGGTAACTCGGGCTGCTCCCACATCAGCCGCATGTGGCGCACCACATCGCCGCGAACCTTGGCCCACTGAGCCCGTATGGCGGCGATCTGCTGGTCGTTCATACGATCTCGGCGCAATGCACCGCCATCATGCGTTGGACCGCCGGGCGCTCATTGACCAGGGCGGCGCAGCTGGCGAGGTTGGCGAAGCCGTCGAACGGGGAACGGTCGCCGGGACGCCAGCGCGACAGGGTGTGGAGGTAGAGGTCGCAAACGCTGAATTGCTCGCCGAGAAAGTAGGGACCGGATTCGAGGGCGCTGTCGACCTGGCCGAGCAGTTTCGCTACCCACTCGCGGCCCTTCTCATCGACCGCCGCGGTCCCCTGGGAAGCACTGGTGAAGCGGTCGGAGTAGTAGCTCATCATGTAGGACTGCTGAACCATTTCGCCGAGGAAATGGAGCCACTGGTAGCATAGCCCGCGGCCGCTGCTTCCCGGCGGCGGCGCCAAATTGGCCTCGGGATGACAATCGGCGAGATAGAGCAGGATGCCGCCGGACTGAAACAACACCAGGCGCTCGCCATCGTCCCGTTCGTGGATCAGGGTCGGCACCTTGCCGTTGGGGTTGAGCGCCAGGTATTCCGCCGACAGCGGGCTCAACAGATCGACGTCGTGCAGCTCATAGGCCGCGCCGGCTTCTTCGAGGGCGGCATGGCAGCACATGGCCGACGATTCCAGGGTGTAGAAAAGGTGATACATTTGCCTAACTCCTCTTGATCTCGACCACGTCCCCGCTCCGGACCACTCGGTAACACGGGTTGGCGCCGATACGATAAGCCAACGCGGCCGGCTGTTCGATATCCCACAGCACAAAATCCGCCGCCTTGCCGACCTCCAGGGTGCCGTGGCTATCACCCAGGCCCAGGGCCCGGGCGCCGTTGCGGGTGACCCCTGCCAGGGCCTCCTCGGGAGTCATGCGGAACAGGGTGCAAGCCATGTTGACCATAAGCAGGATCGAACTCACCGGCGATGAGCCGGGATTTGCGTCGGTGGCAATGGCAATAGGCACGCCGTGTTCGCGGAACCCGTCCATGGGCGGCAGTTGGGTCTCGCGCAAAAAGTAGAACGCGCCGGGTAGCAGCACCGCCACAGTGCCGCCATCGGCCATGGCCCGGACCCCGTCGTCCGGAAGGAATTCGAGATGGTCGGCGCTAAGCGCCCCATGGGCGGCGGCGAGCCGCGCGCCAGCCTGATCGGAAAGCTGCTCGGCGTGAAGCTTGACCGGCAGGCCGAGGTCCCGCTCCGCCGCGAACACTTGCTCGGTCTCGGCCAGGGTAAAGCCGATGGTCTCG
>JAYZAP010000008.1:0-2771 GCA_036339655.1 Pseudomonadota bacterium
AGTTGCGCCACATCGTCGCGGAACTTGGTGCGCCGGATGGTGGTGGTCGGGGTGGCGATGGTGCGGCCGACATCGGAGAGCGCGATGCCGATGGTCTTGGCACCCACGTCGAGGCCCAGCAGGCGCTGGCCGAACTTGAGCTCGGCCGCCAGTTCGCGTGGGTTTTCCGCGGGCTTGCGATGGTCCATGACGGGTGCTACGTTGCGGCGCGATTTGCCCGAAAGCCTTGGTCCCCGGCGCTTTCGGGTGGTTTTTCGGGGCCGGACAATGTCACATGTCGATTGATAAAGCCACCGTGGCGAAAATCGCCAGGCTCGCCCGCATCCACCTGCCCGAAGACAAACGCGAGGCAGTGGCCGGCGAGCTGTCGAACATTATCGGCTGGGTCGAGCAGCTTGCCGAGGTCGACACCGACCACGTGGCGCCCATGACCAGCGTGGTCGAAGTCGCGCTGCCGCACCGCGCCGACGTGGTCACCGACGGCGATTGCCGGGACAAGGTGTTGGCCAACGCGCCGCGCCGCGACAGCGGTTTCTTCGTCGTGCCCAAGGTTATCGAATAGTGCCAAGGCGATTGCGCAATGAGTGAGCTGACCGACATCACCATGGCCGAGGCCCGCGACCGGCTGGCCGCCGGCGATATTTCGTCGCGCGAGCTGACCGAGGCCCATGTGGCGGCGGTCGAGGCGGCGCGGCCGCTCAACGCATTCATCACCGAGACCCCGGAGAAGGCCCTAGCCATGGCTGACGCCTCCGACGCGCGCCGCGCCAAGGGCGAGGCCGTGGCCATGGACGGCATCCCCATCGCCATCAAGGACCTCTATTGTACCGAGGGGGTGCCGACCACCGCCGGCTCGGCCATCCTGGGTAATTTCGTGCCGCCATACGAATCCACCGTCACTGCCAATTTGTGGCGCGCCGGGGCGGTGATGCTGGGCAAGACCAACATGGACGAGTTCGCCATGGGCTCGTCGAACATGTTCAGCTTCAAGGGCCCGGCCATAAACCCGTGGCGGCGTGCGGGCGACAACCGCGAGCTGGTGCCGGGCGGCTCGTCCGGTGGCTCGGCGGCGGTGGTGGCGGCGCGCGCCGCGTTGGGCGCCACCGGCACCGACACTGGCGGCTCGATCCGCCAGCCGGCGTCGTTCACCGGCATCGTCGGCATGAAGCCGACCTACGGGCGCTGCTCGCGCTGGGGCATCATCGCCTTCGCCTCGTCCCTCGACCAGGCCGGTCCCCTGGTGCGGACCGTGCGCGACGCCGCCCTCATGCTCGGCGCCATGGCCGGCCATGACCCCAAGGATTCGACCTCGGTCGACACCCCGGTGCCCGACTACGAGGCGGCGCTCAGCGGCGGCGTTAAGGGCCTTCGCGTCGGCATTCCCGCCGAGTACCGGGTCGACGATATGCCCGGTGATATCGCGGCGCTGTGGGACCAGGGCATCGCCTGGATGAAGGACCAGGGCGCCGCGATGGTCGACATCAGCCTGCCACACACCAAATACGCTCTGCCGACCTACTACATCGTCGCCCCGGCCGAGGCGTCGTCTAACCTGGCGCGCTACGACGGCATGCGCTACGGCCTTCGGGTCGAGGCTAGTGGCCTCGACGACATGTATGAGCGGACCCGGGCCGAGGGCTTCGGCGCCGAAGTCCAGCGCCGGGTGCTGATCGGCACCTACGTGCTGTCGGCGGGCTATTACGACGCGTACTACATCAAGGCCCAGAAGGTCCGCACCCTGATCGCCAGGGACTTCAAATCGGCGTTCGAGGATGTCGACGTGGTGCTGACCCCGACCGCGCCGTCGGACGCCTTCGCGGTCGGCGACAAGGCCGACGACCCCATCGCCATGTACCTCAACGACGTCTTCACCGTGCCGGCCAGCCTCGCCGGCCTGCCGGCGATCTCGCTGCCCGCGGGCCTCTCGGCCGACGGCCTGCCCCTGGGCCTGCACCTGATCGGCAAGCCGTTCGACGAGGAGACCGTATTGCGCGCGGCAGGCGCCCTGGAAGACACCGCCGGCTTCAGCGCCCTACCACAGGGGACGGTGTGATGGCGCTCATGAAATGCGATAGCGGCGATTGGGAAGTGGTGATCGGCTGCGAAGTCCATGCCCAGGTGGTGTCGAACTCGAAGCTGTTCTCCGGCGCTAGCACCGCCTTCGGGGCCGAGCCCAACTCTCAAGTCAGCCTGATCGACGCCGCCATGCCGGGCATGCTGCCGGTGATCAATCAGGTCTGTGTCGAGCAGGCGGTGCGCACCGGCCTGGCGCTGGGCGCCAAGATCAACTGCTTCTCGGTGTTCGACCGCAAGAACTACTTCTATCCCGATCTGCCCCAGGGCTATCAGATTTCCCAGTTCAGCCAGCCCATCGTTGGCTACGGCGAGGTTCACCTGGACATGGAGGACGGGGCCAGCCGCACGGTCGGCATCACCCGCCTCCATCTTGAGCAGGACGCCGGCAAGAGTGTCCAGGACCGTGATCCGCGGGCGACCCATGTAGACCTCAACCGTTCCGGCATCGCCCTAATGGAAATCGTCTCCGAGCCCGACATGCGCTCGGCCACCGAGGCGGCGGCGTTCCTGCGCAAGCTGCGCGCCATCCTGCGCGCCATCGGCACCTGCGACGGCAACATGGAGCAGGGTTCCATGCGTTGCGACGTCAATGTCTCGGTGCGCCGGCCCGGCGCGGCGCTGGGCACCCGCACGGAGACCAAGAACGTCAACTCTATCCGTTTCGTCATGCGCGCCATCGACTTTGAGGCGCGGCG
>JAYZAP010000009.1:0-3555 GCA_036339655.1 Pseudomonadota bacterium
GCGATATTTTTCAGCGCGAGACGGATGTCGTCGTGGGCTGCGCATTGCGGCCCAGCTTCCTTGACACGGTCACTCGAGAAAGCATCCTGGTGTTTTGATGGTGCCGAATCGCGTTCAGGACCGGTTACACCATATTCTGGAAGCAATCGATGCTATCGAGCAGCTAACGGCGGGTAAAACCCTTGCCGAGTACAGGAACGATCCCGACCTGGCGGCCGCCGTGGAACGGTATATCGAGCGTCTTTCCGAGGCTTCACGGCACCTGCCCGATACTTACAAACAGAAACACCCGTCGATTGACTGGCGCGGTGTTGCCTCCATCGGCAACATCCTCCGGCACGTCTATGAACAAGTTATCGACGAGGAAATCTGGCAGGCGGTGACAAATGATCTGGGGAGTTGAAGATCGTGGTGGCTGAGATTGTCGAAGATATCGGGAAGGAGAGCGATGAGCGACAGCAAGACAAAGACTGGCCAGTGTCTGTGCGGCGCGGTGGAATACGAGTTGCGCAATGCCGGCAGCGAGGCGGTGGCCTGTCATTGCGGCCAATGCCGGCGCCAGAGCGGCCACTACACGGTCGCCGTGCCCGTCAAGACCGGCGACGTCACCGTGACCGAGGACCGCGGCCTCGGTTGGTACCGGGCGTCCGACGCGGCGCGGCGCGGATTCTGCCGCGAATGCGGCTCGCTGCTGTTTTGGGAACGCACCACGGTCGACGACTTCGCGGTCTTCCTCGGCAGCCTCGATCTGCCCACCGGTCTGACCCTGACGAGTCATATCTTTGTCGACGACAAAAGCGACTATTACCAAATCGACGACGGCCTGCCCCAATTCGAGGGCTATGACCGGCTGGTCGAGTCAGGAGGCGACTCGTGACGAACCTCGAGGCACGACTGACCGACGGCAGGACCGTCATCATGGACGGCGGCGTCGGCACCGAGATGGAGCGCAAGGGACTGGCCATGAACGGCGACGTGTGGAGCGGCGCCGCCCACATCGACCATGCGGACGTGGTGCGCGAGGTCCACGAGGACTATATCCGGGCCGGCACCGAGATCATTACGGCCAATACCTTCGCCACCGCGCGCCACGTGTTGGATACTATCGGAGAGGGCGATAACGCCGCCCAGATCACCCGCGACGGCATCGCCCTGGCCAAGCAGGCCCGCGACAACGTGGCAACCGGCGACGTCTGGATCGCCGGCTCCATGTCGAGCATGGCGTCGCTTACGCAAATCTCGGCCACCGCCACCGGTCAGGCCGCCGCCGACAGTTACCGTGAACACGCCGACGCCATGGCGGAAGCGGGCTGTGATTTTTTCCTTGCGGAAATGATGATCGACAAGGCGAACACCGCGCTCGTCCTCGACGCCGCAAAGGCCACGGGACTTCCCGTATGGATCGGGCTCAGCGCGGCGGTGGACGCCAATGGCCAGGTCACCGGCTATCAAGGGGGAACTTATTTCGCCGACAAGCTGGCCGGCGACTTTACCGCCGTGGTCGATAATGCCCTGACCCGCGACGGTCAGGTCGTAGGCATCATGCACAGTGAGATTGAGGCCACCGCCCCGGCCCTCGACGTGCTGCGCCAGCGCTGGTCGGGCCCGACCATGGCCTATGCCGAGAGCGGCCGGCTTGTCCTACCGGATTGGGACTTTTCACAAGTGGTCAGCCCCGACGATTACGCCGAGATCGCCGCCGATTGGGTCGACAATCACGGGGTCACCATTGTTGGCGGCTGTTGTGGAACCGGCGCCGATCACATCCGGGCGCTGTCGGACCGCCTCGCCGGCTGCGCTGGCGTATGACGGTGGCCGGCGACCCGGTTCATAGCGGCGGCTGTTTGTGCGGCGCGGTGCGCTACCGCGTGGTTGCCGGCGACTCCCAGACGGTCACCCACTGCCACTGCCGCATGTGCCGCAAGGCGACCGGCGGCAGTTTCATCACCTGGGTCGAGTTCCCGGCGAAGGATTT
Source organism: Pseudomonadota bacterium (assembly GCA_036339655.1). Classification (GTDB taxonomy): domain Bacteria; phylum Pseudomonadota; class Alphaproteobacteria; order JAAXGF01; family JAAXGF01; genus JAYZAP01. Next base: position 1,976 of record JAYZAP010000009.1, read on the forward strand.
TGCCTTCACCACGAGCGAGCCGCATTATTTCCGCTCATCGGACCTTTCCGAGCGGGGGTTTTGTGGGCATTGCGGCTGCCAGTTGACGTTTCGCGATGTCGGCGACCCGGGAGGCTTCGACCAAGACATCTGGGTCGCGCTCGGCGGCCTCGACCGAGCGGGCGATATCGTCCCCACCCACCATATCTTCACCGATTATCAACTCCCCGGGCTCGATCTGGACGACGGTCTGCCGCGCTGGCCGGAGCAACTCCCCTGGCTTCTCCTGGACGGCGAGTTGCCCCACCCCACGGTGCCCGACGACAATGAGGAACCTCGACCGACCGCGGCCCCAGCCACCGATGAATTCCATGAAGGGGGCTGCCTTTGCGGCTCGGTTCGCTACCGCGCCACTATCGACGACGCCCTGCTGGTCAGCCATTGCCACTGCGGCATGTGCCGCAAGGCGACCGGCGCGACACTGGTCGGCTGGGTCCTCGTCCCGGCGGACGGCTTCGCGTTTACCAGGGGAGAGCCGGCAAGTTTCCGGTCTTCGACCGCCGCCGAGCGAAGGTTTTGCGCGACCTGTGGTTGCCATGTCACCTTTCAGGTCACCAACGAGGCGGTAGATCCGTCAAAACGCATGTGGGTCGCCATCGGCAGTACCGACCGGCCGGAGACATTCGACCCCACCCACCAGGCTTTTACCGGTGACCGGTTGCCCTGGCTCAAGCTGAGCGGCGGCCTGCAGTCCTGGCCGGGCCTGCTCCCCGGGCCGCGCGCCGACGACAGTCTCTGACCAGCGGAATTTTGCATGTCCGACCCGATCCACGAAGACGAATACGACGACGCCCTGGTAGGGTTTCTTGAGCTCATCTATGGCCATGGCTTCATTGCCCCCGGTGGGCCGGACGAGGTGCACCACCGGGTCGAGGGCGCTGATTTGGCCGGCAAGCTGGTGCTCGACATCGGCTGCGGCATCGGCGGCGTCGACATCATGCTGGCCCGCGACTATGGCTGCGACATCATCGCCCTGGACATCGAAGCGCCGCTGCTCGATAAGGCGCGCGAGCGGGCGGCGGTGGCCGGCCTGGTCGACCGGATCGATTTTCGCCACGTCGAGCCCGGCCCCTTGCCGCTCGCGGACGCCGCCGTCGACGTGGTCTTCAGCAAGGACGCCTGGATTCATATTCCCGACAAGCCGGCCCTGCTCGCTGAAGTCTTTCGGGTGCTGCGGCCCGGCGGCCTGCTGCTGGCGGCCGACTGGTGCCGTGGTCCCGAACCCTACAGCGCCGACATGGAATATTTTTTCGAGCTCGAGGGCCTGACCTACAACATGGTGACCCTCGACAGCTATGGCGCGGGCCTCGCCGATAGCGGCTTCACCGACATCGAACTGCGCGACATCAGCGACCGGTTTCGGACCTTATCCGAGGACCAGTACGAGCGCCTGAGGGGCCCGCTGAACGGCCCCATGCGGGACCTGGTGAGCGACAAGATGGCGGATCACTTTGTCGAAAACTGGCGCCAGCTTCTAGTCGTGATCGATGGCGGCGAACTCCGGCCAGGGCACCTGCGCGCCCGCAAGCCGCGATAAGCGA
>JAYZAP010000010.1:0-3072 GCA_036339655.1 Pseudomonadota bacterium
AGGGCGAGTACTATCGCACCGCAAGCGCGACCATCTACGACCGGCCCGACGAGTCCATTCCACTCTATATCGCGGCCTCGGGACCGACCGCGTCGCGGCTCGCCGGGCGTGTCGCCGACGGTCTGATCTGCACCAGCGGCAAGGCGACCAAGTTGTACACCGAGACCGTGCTGCCCAATGTGGCCATCGGCCTGGAGAAGGCCGGCCGCGACGCCGACAGTATGGAACGCATGATCGAGATGAAGGTGTCCTACGACAGCGACGGCGAGCGGGCCATGCAGGACACCCGCCATTGGGCGGCGCTGGCCTTGTCGCCCGAGGAGAAGACCGGCGTCGAGGACCCGGTGGAGATGGAAAAACTGGCCGCCGCCCTGCCCATCGAACGGGCCGCCAGCCGCTGGATTGTGTCAACCGACCCGGACGAGCATATCGAGCGGATTGCGCCCTACATCGAACTCGGGTTCAGCCATCTGGTGTTCCACGCCCCCGGTCCCGATCAGGAGCGCTTCCTCCGGCTCTATGGCGATCAGGTGCTGCCGAGGCTACGCCAGCGTTTCGGCTGATCCGGCCTTGCGAAAAAATTAATTTACCCAGTCTTCATTCTGCGCTACCAGCACCTGTTCGACAACGCGCCCATCGCGCTTCTCGAGGAGGACTGGTCTGAGATCAAAAATATGATCGACGGGTTGCGCGCCGAGGGCGTCACCGACCTCCGCCGCTACTTCGAGGAGTCCCTCGGCGCCCTCGCCGCGCTGCCGGGCCAGATAATCTGCCTCGACTTCAACCAGGCCGCCGCCGATATCCACCTTCGATTACCGAGGCGTCTAGGACCAACGGTCGAAGCGGGTCACCTGATCGACCGGTAGGCGGGTCACCGGGCCGAAGTTTCCGAGGGGATAGCCCACCGGAATGACCGCGAAGGCGCCCAGGTCATTGGGCAGCGCCAGAACCTCGGCGAAGGCGTCGTAGTAGCTCAGTCCATAGGTTGTCAGCACCGCGCCGAGGCCCTCGGCGCGGGCCGCCAGCAAAAGGTTCTGCACGCCGGGCCAGACCGATGACTGAGCGTCGCACATGTCATCCGCCGTGGGCGGCGCCTCGAACTGATGGCAGGGGATCATCAAGGTGGAAATCTCGTGCATATGCTCGGCCAGCCACAGCACCGCGTTGAGCATACGCCGGCGCCGAACCGCGTCATGGTGGGGCAGGGCCTCGGCGCGCTCGATACGGACTTTAACGAAGTCTTCCGACGCCGCCCGGTTCAACGCGGCGATGCGTTTCTTCTGTTTCGCGTCACGCACAATAATCCACCGGGCGCCCTGCTTGTTGCTGCCGGTCGCCGCCTGAGCCGCCGCCGCCACCAGCTTGAGCAGGACCGCCTCGGGCACCGGCTCCGACGACAGCCGGCGCATGGCCCGGCAGTTGTGCATGACGTCGTATAAGCCCATTTGTTCGGTCATTTTTCATCTCCAAGCTGTTTGAAAATCTACTACCGGATTGTCCCAGCCTCGCGTAGGTCGGTAATCTCGGCGTCCTCGAAGCCCATGGCAGCCAGGGTGGCGTCGGTGTCGGCGCCCAGCGGGTGGGCGCCGTGGCGCACGTTGCTCGGGGTGCGGCTGAAGCGCGGCGCCGGGGCTGGTTGGGTCAGGCCGTCGATTTCGATGTAGGTCTCCCGCGCCACATTGGCGGGATGTTGCGGTGCGTCCATGAAGGTCAGCACCGGGGCGAAGCAGACGTCGGTGCCTTCCATGATCTCGCACCAGGCGGCCTGGGTTCTGGTTTTGAAGACGGCGGCTAGCTTTTCGCTCAGTTCGGGCCATAGGGCCTTGTTGTGCTGGTCGGCGAACGCCTCCGCATCGAGGCCGGCCTTGTCGATTAGCAGGGCGTAGAACTGGGGCTCGATAGCGCCGATGGCGACATATTCGCCATCGGCGCATTCATAGGTGTTGTAGAAATGGGCGCCGCCGTCGAGCATGTTGGAACCGCGCCGGGTCTCGTCCCATCGGCCGCTGGCCTGGAAGCCGGGGAACATCCACATCAACTGGGCGGCGCCATCGACCATGGCCGCGTCGACCACCTGGCCCTTGCCGGACTGGTGGGTCTCCAGCAGCGCCGCCAGGATGCCGTTGACCAACAACATGCCGCCGCCGCCCATATCGCCGATCAGGTTAAGTGGCGGCACCGGCTTTCCTCCCTTGGCGCCCATGGCGTGTAGGGCGCCGGTCAGGGCGATGTAGTTGATGTCGTGGCCCGCCGCCGTGGCCAGGGGGCCGTCCTGGCCCCAGCCGGTCATGCGACCGTATATAAGCGACGGATTGTGCGCCAGGCACGGTTCCGGCCCGATGCCGAGCTTCTCGCAGACGCCCGGGCGGTAGGGGTCGATCAATACTTGAGCATGTTCGACCATACGCAGCAGCGTATCCACTCCCTGGGGGTGTTTAAGATTCAGCATCACCGACTTCTTGCCCCGGAAACTCGCATCCTTGGCCGCCATGGGGTCAGCGGCGCCGGGCCGCTCGACGCGAATGACCATGGCGCCCATGTCGGCGAGGATCATCCCGGCCATGGGCGACGGCCCAATTCCCGCCAGTTCAATCACCGTACGGCCTTGCAGTGGGCCCATGGGTTTGTTCCTTCGTTTCGATGCCTGTCGCCGTCACAGATTTACGCTCGTCCGACCAACCTACCCAAGACTAGTACGGTCCACCAACACCATACGGTTACGCCCGTCGCCGTTTCCGCGCCAGGGCCGGCGGTGGAATTGATGTAGGGGTTGGGGGCCGCTCAGTGATACGATCTTCCGATGACCAGGAAAACCGCGACCAGAGCGCCGTTGACCCGGCGCGGGGTGCTGGCTGGACTGCTCGCTGCTTCGGCGCTTCCCGCCTGGGCCCAGGTTGTTCCGGCCAATCCGGATGTTGCCATCGTCGGCGCCGGGTCGGCTGGCCTGGCGGCAGCGCGTAGTCTGATCGACCGCGGACTGTCGGTGGTCGTTCTCGAGGCCCGCGACCGCATCGGCGGTCGCGCCTGGACCGAAAACCGCACATTTGGTATCCCCTTCGACCACGGCTGCTC
>JAYZAP010000011.1:0-3573 GCA_036339655.1 Pseudomonadota bacterium
ACGAAAGACAGCAGCATGGTGTCGTCCACCGGGGTGATGTCGAGGCCGTGGCTGGCCAGCACTTCCATATCGTATTTGATGTTCTGGCCGATCTTGAGAACGCCGGGATCAGTGAGCAGGGGGGCGAGTAGTCCCAGGGCCTGATCGAGATCAATTTGTTTCGGGGCGATGGCGTCGAGGTCGAGCTCGCCGCCGGCGGCGGCGCCGTGGCCGAGCGGGATGTAGCAGGCCCGCCCCGGCTCGACCGACAGCGATATGCCCACCAACCGGGCCTGCATGGCGTCGAGCGACGTGGTCTCAGTGTCGATGGTCACCGCCCCGGCGCGTGTCGCTGCCTCGATCCAGCGCTGTAGTACCGCCACGTCCTGGACCAGTTCGTACTCGGCGTCCCTGGGCGGCTCATTGGCGGCGTCGGCCGCCTCATCCGTCTCGACCCCGAGCCAGCTTTCCACCCGTTTGACGATGCCACCGAAATCCTGGTCCTTGAGAAAGCCCGTCAGCACGTCCGGGTCGGGCGGGCCGGCGTGCAGGGTCTCGAGGCCGTCGTCGAGCGGCACGTCATCGCGCAGCGTCACCAGGGTGCGCGACATGCGGGCGGCCTCGGCGTGGTCGATCAGGCTCTGGCGGCGCTTGGGCTGTTTGATCTCCTCGGCCCGGTCCAGCACCGTGTCGAGATCGCCGTAGGTATTGATGAGTTCGGCCGCGATCTTGATGCCGATGCCGGGAACGCCGGGTACATTGTCCGACGAATCGCCGGCCAGGGCCTGGACGTCGATGACCCGCTCGGGGCCGACGCCGAATTTTTCAGCGACCTCGTCCCTGCCGATGCGCTTGCTCTTGAGGCCGTCGTACATGGTGACCTGATCGCCGACCAACTGCATCATGTCCTTGTCCGACGAGACAATCGTGACCGTCGATCCGGCCTCGCGGGCGAGCCGCGTGTAGGTGGCAATAAGATCGTCGGCCTCGAACCCCTCCATCTCGATGCAGGGCAGGTTGAAGGCCCGGGTGGCGTCGCGGATCAGCGGGAACTGGGGCACCAGGTCTTCCGGCGCCGGCGGCCGGTGGGCCTTGTATTCCGGGTAGATGTCATTGCGGAAGCTGCGGCCAGAATAGTCGAAGATGACGGCGATGCGGTCGGCGTCGAGGTCCTTCAACAGCTTCATCAGCATGTTGGCGAAACCGTAGACTGCCTTGACCGGGGTGCCGTCGCTCCGGGTCATGGGCTCGCGGATAGCAAAATAGGCTCGGAAAATGAACCCCGAGCCGTCGATCAGGACGACATGTTCGGGACGACCGTCGGCGCTCAATGTGACTCCGCTGAAGCAGTGTCTTCAGTGAGGACGAAGCGGCGGTCGCAATAGCCGCATTCAACCCAACCCTCGGCGCCGATGGTGAGATAGACCCGGGGGTGGCCGAGGGCGCCGCCGCCGTCGCAGCGCACGTCGCGGGTGGTGGTTTCGACGGTTTCTGGGTCGTTCATGGCGTGCCTGACATCTAAACAAGGCGGGTCATTGACCCGGTCGTCCGGCCGATGATAACCATTGCCTCTGTATGATCAACCCGGCGGTCAACTGTCCCATCCGCACAATCGTCTAATCGGAGCCATGGCGAGTCATTCCCGCGACAGCACGGCGCCCGCCAGCGCCCTATCCATCCGTGGTCTGCGCAAGACCTACGGCCACGGGCCCAAGGCGACCGAGGCGCTGCACGGCATCGACCTGGAGGTGCCGCGCGGCGCCTTCTTTGGTTTGCTGGGACCCAATGGCGCCGGCAAATCCACCCTGATCAACATTCTCGCCGGCCTGGTCAACAAGACCGCCGGCACGGCGTCGGTCTGGGGCTATGACATCGACGCCGAGTCCCGCGCCGCGCGCTGCGCCATCGGCGTGGTGCCCCAGGAGCTGACCATCGACCCGTTCTTCACGCCGCGGGAAATGCTCGAACTTCAGGCCGGCCTCTACGGCCTGCGCAAGGCTGAGCGTCAAACCGACGAAATTCTCGCCGCCGTAGGCTTGGCCGACAAGGCGGACGCCTATGCCCGGACCCTGTCCGGCGGCATGCGGCGGCGCCTGCTGGTGGCCAAGGCCATGGTTCATTCGCCGCCGGTTCTGGTGCTCGACGAGCCCACGGCGGGGGTCGACATCGCGCTGCGCCAGCAGTTTTGGAACTACATCGGCAAGCTCAATGACGATGGCACGACGGTTCTGCTGACGACCCACTACCTGGAAGAGGCCGAGCGCTTCTGTGACACCATCGCCATCATTCACGAGGGCGACCTGGTCGCCTGCGAGGCGACCAAAACCCTGATCCGCCGCCTCGACCGCAAGGCGGTCACGGTGACTATTGCCGAGGATATCCCGACGCTGCCGGCGGCGCTGGCGGAATTTGACGCCGAGCTCATGTCGCCCGGCCGCATGACGATCCGCTACCGCCCGACCGAGACCCACGTCGGCGACATCCTCGCCGCGGTCGCCGCCAGCGGCCTGACCATTGTCGATTTGTCGACCGAGGAAGGCGACCTGGAGGAAATTTTCCTCGCCCTGACCAGCCGTGCGGCGGCGCAATAGTGTTGACTAGTTCCCTGGCGCGATGGCGGGTTCCTCGGCGCCGAGATTCTTTTCCAAGCGGGCCAGGGCCCAGGCGGCGAACCAGCGCACGTCGGCGTCGGGGTCGTCGAGAGCGACGGTCAACGCGGGAGCCGCCGCGGCGACTCGCAGTTTGCCGAGCGACCAGGCCGCCTCCTTGCGTAGGCGGCTGTCGGAATCGCCTAGCAGTTCCATGAGGGCGTCGCTGACGCCGGCCTCGTTGATGGTGCCCAGGGTGCGCGCTGCGTGGAGGCGAACCGCGTGGTTGCCGTCGTCCAGGGCGGCGATCAGCGGCGGCGTGCCATGAATTTTGCTGACCATCGCCATCAGCTTGGCGATAAACGAGGTGGCGCCGTTGAAGGCTTCCATGAAGGGGGCGCCCTCGGGCCGGTCAAAGCCGAGGTTGAGATTAAGCCGCAGCGGCGGGCCGTATTGTGAGCGGAACTCGGTGCTCCACGAGGTCATGCCCGGCGCCGTGAAAGTAATATCACCGATGATTTCCGCGCCGGTATAGAGGAAATCCTTGACGCCGTCGAGGTAGAGCCGGGCAATGGCGCGGCCCTGGGCTGAAATCGTCAGGGTCACATCGGTTGGAGCTCCGGATTCGCCGGGCTCAACCACCCGCAGACCAGCGTCCTCGAGCAAATATCGGGCGACCCTGGCGAACGGCAACTGATAGCCCTCGATGGGGTCCTTACGGTAGGCGGTCCTGGGCGTGAAGACATAGGATTGGTCGACCACCAGCAACACCGACTCGGCCGCGCGCAGGCGCGCCAAGGTCGCCTCGTCGGCGGTGACCACGGCACGGGCCTGGGTTGAAAACCCGCCAACCATGACGACCAGCGCCAGTAGCAGGCGTTTCAACGGCATTGGTTTCCTCGGTCTCGCCATCGTTGTCGCCCAGCCTAGCAGCCAGGTTTGTATAGGCCTCCCGGCGCCTGGCGCCGCCGTCCGAGGGCTCGGCCCCTTGCGCCGGGAACGGGAT
>JAYZAP010000012.1:0-3143 GCA_036339655.1 Pseudomonadota bacterium
CGAGGCCGGCGAGATCAACGCCTTCTTCAATGTCTGCCGCCATCGTGGTTCGCGCATCTGCCTCGAAGAAAGTGGCAACGCCCAGCACCTGATTTGCCCCTACCACGCCTGGACCTATTCCCTGAGCGGCGGCCTGGTGGCGGCACGTCGCATGCCCAAGGGCTTCGACAAGGCCGACTATTCGCTGCACCGCTGCCACGTGCGGGTCTATGAGGGGCTGATTTTCATTAATCTCACCAACGGCGAGCCGAACGATTTCGACATCATTGCCGAGACCCTGGACTCCTTCGTGAAGCCTCACGGTATCGCCCGTACCAAGATCGTTCACCGCGAAGTCTATCCCACGTATGGCAACTGGAAACTAGCAGTGGAGAACTTCCGCGAGTGCTATCACTGCGCCCCGGCCCATCCCCAGTACACCATGGTTAACGCCTATGTGGGTATTAACGATAGGAAGGCCGACGGCTACACACCGACCGTCGAGGCCTGGGCCGAGAGGACCGCCGCCATGGGCCATCCTACCGGCCGGGTTCGCAACGACGACGATTTGTCGGAACAGCCACACGGCGGTTTCCGCCAGCCGATTCGCGACGGCTACCTGACCCTGTCGGAAGACGGCCGGCCAGTGGCGCCGCTACTCGGCGACTTCAAGGACTTCGACGGCGGCGAGTGCATGCTGGTGTTCGGGCCGCTGTTCTATATCTATTGCGGCAACGACCATGTCACCACGTTCCGCTTCACGCCGGTCAATGGCCAGTTCACCGAGGTGGTGCTAACCTGGTTGGTTCACGAAGACGCGGCCGAGGCCGACTACGATGTCGACCGCCTGAAATGGATGTGGGATGTCACCACCATCCAGGACACCACCATCATCGGCGACAATCAGGCCGGGGTGAATTCGTCGCGCTATGTGCCGGGGCCGTACTCGGATCGCGAAGGTTTCGCCAGCAATTTTACCCGCTGGTACCTCCATCAACTCGACCCCGACGCGGCCGGCGACATCCCGACCGCAGCGGAATGCAACGACTGACATTCTGGAGACAATTACCTTTGGCACCATCATGACTGCGCCGAACCCGTTCACCACCCGTCCCGAAATTTCGGGACGGTTCGGTGTCGTCACTTCGACCCATTGGCTGGCCACGGCGGCCGGCATGTCGATCCTCGAGCAGGGCGGCAATGCCTTCGACGCGGCCATCGCCACCGGCACCTCGCTGCATGTGGTCGAGCCCCACCAGAACGGCCCGGCCGGCGAGACGCCGCTGATCTTCCACAGCGTCGACCAGGGCGGGGTCAAGGTGATCTGCGGCCAGGGCGTGGCACCCCAAGCGGCAACGCCGGAAGTTTTCGCGGCGCTCGGCCTCGACGTCGTGCCGGGCAGTGGCTTGCTGCCGGCGGTGGTGCCAGGCTCGTTTGGCGCTTGGATGCTGCTGCTCGCCGAATACGGAACCATGACTGTGCGCGAGGTGTTGACGCCGGCCATCGGCTACGCCCGCAACGGCTTCCAACTGGTGCCCAACATTCCCACCATCATCGGCAACATGGCCGAGATGTTCAGCAATGAATGGCCATCTTCGGCCGCGGTCTACATGCCCGACGGCGTGCCGCCCGACGTCAGCAAGCCGTTCCACCGGCCGGCCCTGGTCGACACCTTCGAGCGCATTATCCACGAGGCGGAGTCCGTGGGCGGCAACCGGGAACAGCAAATCGAGGCGGCGCGGCGCTGCTTCTACGAGGGCTTCGTGGCCGAGGCCATCGACAGGTTCTGCCGTGACAACGAACTCATGGACACCTCGGGCGAGCGCCACCGGGGCCTGTTGACCGGCGACGACATGGCCAAGTGGCGGGCTACTATCGAGGATCCGTTGAGCTACGACTACGGCGACTTCACGGTGTACAAGACCGGGCCTTGGGCCCAGGGGCCGGTGTTCCTGCAGCACCTCGCCCTGCTCAAGGGTTTCGACCTGGAAGCCATGGGACCCAACAGCACCGAGTTCATCCACACTGTCATTGAGTGTGGCAAGCTCGCCTTCGCCGACCGCGACGCTTTCTACGGCGACCCCGACTTTGTCGACGTGCCCCTGGATGTGCTGTTGAGCGACGCCTACAACGATGATCGCCGCGCCCTGGTCGGCCATGACGCCTCCTTCGAATTGCGTCCCGGCGAGGTCCCGGGCTACGGCAACGAAATCATCACCCGGCTCAAGGGCACCACCGATATCGCCCACGCGGAATCCCTCGACTTCGCTTATCCCGAACCGGAGGTCTACGAGGGCGACACCACTCACTTCGACATCATCGACCGCCACGGCAACATGATATCGGGCACTCCCAGCGGCACATCCTTGCACACCGCCCCGGTGGTCGAGGGCCTCGGCTTCGGGCTCACCGCCCGGGGCCAGATGTACTGGCTCAAGGAGGGCCTGCCGGGCACCATCGAGCCGGGTAAGCGGCCGCGCACCACCCTGACGCCGACCCTGGCGTTGCGCGACGGCAAACCCTACATGGCGTTTGGCACGCCGGGCGGCGACCACCAGGACCAGTGGTCCATGGCCATGTTCCTGCGCCATGTTCACTTCGGCCTCGAACTCCAGGCGGCCAACGACGCGCCGGCGTTCCACACCAACCACCTGGCCTCCTCGTTCTTCCCCCGCGAGTGCGACCTCGGCAGCCTGTCGGTGGAGGGGCGTCTCGACAAGGCGGCCTACGACGACCTCAAGCAACGCGGTCATCGCCTCGAAGTCTACGGCGACTATGATCTCGGCTATGTCACGGCGGCGACCCGCGAGGACGGCCTGCTGCGCGCCGGCGCCAGCCCCCGGGGCAGCCACTGCTACGCCACCGGCCGGTAGAGCGGCCTCGGTCAGCGGGCTATGGCATGGAGGACGGTGTCACCCTCGGCAAAGGTGTTGTCGATAATCGACAGTATCTTCGGATTGATGTTGTGATGGCTTGCCTCGAACATTCCGCACTTACCCAGCGCCGCTCTGGTATCGATTGTTCGCCCCAGATATTCAAGAACAACGCGCGCGGAGGTCGGTTGGCGGTCCGGCCGGCTGGAGGTGCCCATCACCAGGCCGGATAGAAAGTCCACGTGACTTCGGTGGGTGCAAAACAGAATTTTCAGTGAGAAACCGTCTTGT
>JAYZAP010000013.1:0-5225 GCA_036339655.1 Pseudomonadota bacterium
GCGCTGGCCCCACGCTCGCCTTCGATTGCCAGACGCGCCATGCGGTTACGCAACTCGGCGGGGACTTCGAGGGTGGCCGTGGTCGCCGACTCGCCGTCGGCGAAACTCGCGACCATGCGCGACAGGACGGCGCCATCCTCGTCGCTGACCCGCAGCCACAGGCTCTCCTCGCCAGTGGTCGCGGTGCGCAGCACCTTGATGTCGAGCACACCGGGCCCGGGCTCCGGCGGCAGCAGCGCATGAGCGCGGTCGAGCGGGTCATCGAGCATCACCTGGAGCCGGCCGAAATGGGCCAGACGTTCGGCGAAAGCGGCGGCGGCGCCGTTGTCGATGCCGTCGCTGAGCCACAGCACATCGGCGTCGCCGTCGAAACGCAGGGCCTCGAGAGACTCGGCGGCGGCGGCGCGGTCCACCGGCCAGGGTTTCGGCTCAAGCGCCTGAGACAGGGTAAGCGCCTCGTCGGCGACCATCACCGGCCCCGCCCCCACCGCGGCGTCGGACCCGGACGGCGCGGTGGTCACCAGCACCACCGAGCGATCGTCGCGGGCGCCGCGCTCGAGAATGTCGCGCATAGCAGTCTGGCGGCGCTCCCAACGCCGCGCCGCCGCCCAGCCATCGTCAACCACCAGGATAAGCGGGCCGTCGCCGTCGAGGGCGGTCACGGGATTGAGCAGCGGCTGTGCTAGGCCGACCACCAGCAGCGCCGCCAGGGCGATGCGAAAGGCGATCAACCAGGGCGGCGTCTTGGCCGGCGTCTCCTCCCTGCCCGACAGGCCGAACAGCAGGCGCACCGGTGGAAACCGCACCAGCTTGGGCGCCGGCGGAATGACCCGAAGCAGCCACCAGATCACCGGCAACAGCAGCAGCGCCGCCAGCACCCAGGGGGCGCCGAAGACCAGCCCACCCAATCCGGCGCCCAACCCCGTCATCGCCGCAACTGCGCCGACATGGCGGTGTAAAGCGACAACAGCGCCGCCTGGGCCGGTTGATCGGTGTGGTGGGCCGAGAAATTCCAGCCGGCGGTGCGGACCATCTGGGATAGCTGGTCGCGGTGGGCAGCAAAACGGGCGGCGTAGTCGTCGCGCAGAGATTCAGGCCGGCCGATCAGCGTTTCGCCCTCGCCTTCCATGCCTTCAAATCGGGTGCGACCGGCAAACGGCAGGGCTTCCTCGGCCGGATCGTTGACCTGCAATACATGGCCTTTGACGCCACTGCCCACGTAATGCTTTATCAACCCCTCGATTTGATCGAGAGGCGACAGGAAATCGCTGATGAGAACCACCTGGGCATGGCGCGGCAGGGCTTCGGCGGGGGGCAGACTCTCGCCCTGACCGCCCTGCCGGTCGAGCCGCACCACCATCTGGCCGAGCGCCGCGCCGCCGCTGACTGGCCGACTGTCCTCGCCAAGCAGCCCGATATGCTCACCGCCGCGAATCAGCAGCACCGCCAGGGCCAGGGTCAGCAGCGATGCCCGGGCCGCCTTGTTCATGGGCGCCATCTCGGAACCATAGGACATCGACGGCGAACCGTCGCACCACAGCCAGACACTCTCGGCAGCTTCCCACTCGTTCTCGCGAATGAAGACGTGGGAACTGCGCGCTGACTGGCGCCAGTCTACCCGGGTGGTCTCGTCGCCCGGTTGGTAGCGGCGGTATTGCCAGAAGGTTTCGCCGATGCCGACCCGGCGCCGGCCGTGAACCCCCTGGGCGACAATCGAGGCGACCCGCTCGGCCGCCACCAACAGCGGTGGCAGGGTCGCGGCGAGTTGCTCGGCCTGCTGCCGGCTCGCGACCTTGCCGCTGACAACCAAAGCGCTAGGCATGATCGCCAATCAGGCGCTAATCAGGCGCTAATCAGGCGAACGGCGCGCACAATCGCTCGATCACCTGATCGATATCCACGCCATCGGCGCGGGCGGCGAAGTTGAGCGCCATGCGATGGCGTAGGATGGGACCGGCGAGATGAACCACGTCGTCCAGCGACGGCGCCAATCGGCCGTCAAGGATGGCCCGGCCCCGCACCGCCATCATGAAGGCCTGGCTGGCCCGCGGTCCGGGCCCCCAGGCGACGTGCTCGCGGACCTCGTCGATGTCGGAGACGTCGGGTCGGCCGGAGCGGACCAGTTTCAGGATCGCATCGACCACGGTTTCGCCGACCGGCATGCGACGCAGCAGGCGCTGGGCCACCAGCATCTCGTCGGCGGTCATCATTTCGGTCGGCTGTTCCTCGTCGACGCCGGTGGTGGCGATCAGCATGCCACGCTCGGACGCCAGATCGGGATAGGTAATGTCGATCTGCATGAGAAAGCGGTCGAGCTGGGCCTCGGGCAACGGATAGGTACCTTCCTGCTCGAGCGGGTTCTGGGTCGCCAGAACATGGAACGGCGCCGGCAGGGGGTGGCGCTGACCAGCGATGGAAACCTCGTGCTCCTGCATGGCCTGAAGCAGCGCCGACTGGGTCCGCGGGCTGGCCCGGTTGATCTCGTCGGCCATGAGGACCTGGCAAAACACCGGCCCCTGAATAAATCGGAACGAGCGCTTGCCCGTATCGCTCTCCTCGAGCACCTCGGAACCGAGGATGTCAGCGGGCATCAGGTCGGGGGTGAACTGGACGCGTTTCTCGCTGAGGCCCAGGACCACGCCGAGGGTTTCGACCATGCGGGTCTTGGCCAGGCCGGGCACGCCGATGACCAGGGCGTGACCGCCGGCCAGCAGCGTGATAATGGTTTGATCAATGACTTGGCTCTGGCCGAAAATAATGCGCCCCATACGGTCCCGCACCGTGGCCATTTTTTCGCCCAGAAGATCAATTTTCGACGCCAACTCCTGGGCCGGCTCGGCCGCGGTGGGCACTGCTTGTGACATGAACTATGCTCCGTTTTCCTCGAACCGCGGTTCGCCGCGAAAGCCACCAGCATGACGAAGCCGTTGCCCGACCCCGCCACACTTGCCGCTGCCCTGGACGACAATAGCAACCTGGCGCCGGAGCACGCTACGGGCACCCGCCCCGACCCCGTCATTCTCAGCGATCTGCAGATGCGCATCGCCCGTGACGGAACGTGGTTCTACCATGGCTCACCCATTGGTCGCAAACCGCTGGTGCGGCTTTTCGCATCGGTTCTTAGCCGTGACGAGGACGGCGTCTACTGGCTGACCACGCCGGTGGAAAAGGGCCGTGTCGAGGTCGACGACGCGCCCTTCCTAGCGGTTGAACTCGAGGCCAGCGGCGCCGGCCACGACCAGTCACTCCAGTTCCGCACCAATCTCGACCACGAGGTTACCGCCGGGCCGCAAAACCCCCTGCGGGTCGACTTCGATCCGACAACCCTGGAACCGTCTCCCTACGTGCTGGTGCGCGGCCGCCTGGAAGCGCTGATCGTGCGCAGCGTGTTCTACGAACTGGTCGAACTCGGTCACGAAGAATTGATCGACGGCGCGGCTCGATTCGGTGTCTGGAGCGACGGTTGCTTCTTCACCATCGGCGCCGTCGACGAGCTGTCATGACCCCGGAGGCCATTCGCCTGTGTCTCGCGGAACTCGAGCCGCGCGGTTGGGACAGCGTGCCCGAGCCACCGGATGGCGAGCGCCCGCTGACGCCGGCGGCGGTCCTGATTCCCCTGGTCACCCATGGCGAGGGGCTGGCCGCCATCTTCACCGAGCGGACCGCCCACCTTCATGATCACGCCGGGCAGGTGAGCTTCCCCGGCGGCCGCCACGAGGACAGCGATGACAGCGCCGTGGCGACCGCCTTGCGCGAGGCGGACGAGGAAATCGGCCTGTGCCCCGCGGCGGTTGAGGTTGTTGGATGCCTCGACGCCCACGACACCTCGAGCGGCTTCTCGGTGGTGCCCGTGGTCGGGTTTGTAACCCCGCCCTATTCCTTGACCCTCGATAATTTCGAGGTCGCCGAGGCCTTCGAAGTGCCGCTAAGCTTTCTCTTCGATCCGGCCAACAAACGCCGCGAGCAGGCATTCTGGCGCGGCGAAATGCGAAGTTATGATATTTTCGACGAATATGACGGCCACATGGTATGGGGCGTCACCGCGCGCATCGTCACCCGCCTTCAGGATGTTCTGTTATCGACATGAAACGACTTCTGCTCAATTACCTGCTGCCGATTATCCTGCCGTTCGTCATTTACGGTCTGTGGCTGGCGTTCGCCCGCTACAAGGCGCGCCGGGCCGGCGAAGACGGCGGCCCGGAATGGCGCGACGCCCCGTGGACCTGGTTGATGATCGCCAGCGCATCCCTGGTCGGCATTGGCTTCGTGGTGCTGTCGCTGCAGGGCGGCGCACCGCCCGGCGCCACCTACCATCCCCCGGAATACATCGACGGCGAGATCATGCCGGGCCACGCGGAGTAACGCCCCGTCATGGAGTCGGCCGGCCGCATCGATCCCCCGCCGTGGATGACGGCGCCGGAAACCCGGTCGGTGCTTGACGCCCTGGGGGCCGAGGGCGCGGTGGTGCGCCTGGTCGGCGGCGCAGTGCGCGACGCGGTGATCGGCCGCCCCCATGGCGGCACGGATATCGACATTGCCACCCCTGATACGCCGGAAACCGTCATCCGGTTGCTCGAAGCGGCAGGCCTGCGCGCGGTTCCCACGGGCCTCAAGCACGGCACGGTGACAGCGGTCGCTGGGCGCCAGCCGTTCGAGATCACCACCCTGCGCCGCGACTTGGAAACTGACGGCCGCCACGCCACGGTCGCCTTCACCGACGATTGGGCGGCCGACGCGGCGCGGCGCGACTTCACCATGAACGCGCTCTATTGCGACCCGGGCGGCACGCTCTACGACCCGGTCGGCGGCATCGCCGACATCAAGGCCGGGCGGGTTCGATTCATCGGCGACGGCCGAACCCGTATCGACGAGGACGCCCTGCGGATACTGCGCTTCTTCCGCTTCCACGCCCACTATGGCGCCACGACGGCGGACGGCGACGCCCTCGATGCCTGCCGCGCCAAAGCCGCCGCCGTGGCGGCGCTGTCGGGCGAACGGATCGGGCCTGAGATGCTCAAGCTGCTGGCGGCAGCCAACCCGATCGAGGCGCTGACGTTGATGATCGAGTCCGGTGTGATGGCTCACCTGCTGCCCGGCGTCGGCGATGCGGGCCCGTTGTCCGCGCTGTGTCAGGCCGAGGCCGGGGAGCCGGATGCCCTGCGCCGTCTCGCCCTGCTGTTGCGCCCGGGTGGTGGCGCCACCGCGGCGGCGCAGCGCCTGCGTCT
>JAYZAP010000014.1:0-4384 GCA_036339655.1 Pseudomonadota bacterium
AACAGGTCGCGCTGGGCATGACTGCCGCCGATGCGGTGGAGCGCGTAGCGGATCGGCAGCAGCTTGTCGACGGCGCGGTCATACGCGCCGGCGCGAAAGGCGGCGAGCCCTTCGCAGGCGGCAACGCCGACATCGCGCATAATTGACGCCACGGTGCCCTGGCGGGTCGTCGCGTAGGAATGCATGGAGGCCAGCAGGTCGTTGGCCGCGCCCCGGCGTCCGCCGCCAGCCAGGCACATCATGAAATGGGCGTCGGTGAAGTTGTCGAAATGGTCGTCGATGCGGGCGGCGACCTTGTCGGCCATTTCGTCCCAGCGCCGGCCGACACCCATGTCCGCCAGTTCGAGACGCCACAGCAGGGCGGCGGCGTCGTGGATGTCGTAGACCACATCGGAAAAGTCGTCGCGCACCCTCTTGTCGTAGAGCGCCAGGGCGGCGTCGCTATTGTCTTGCTCGATGTAATACAGCGCCTTGTGCCACCACACATGGTGGGCGAAGAAATTGCAGCCGGCCCACCCGGCCTCGGTGTCATCGAGCCACGCAATGCCCTCGCCGGTGCGGCCCTGCATTTCCATGACATGGGCGACCGCGTGAACCGCCCAGATATCCGCAGGGTTGAGGTCCACCGCCTGGCGGCCAGTGGCTTCGGCCTGGGCGTACGCGCCACACTCCTCGAGGCCGAAGGCATACATGCTGAGCACGTAACCATAGCCCGGCACGGAGCCGTCCCACGACGGCCGCACCCGGGCGACGCTGTCGCGCAGGTTGGCGCAGTCGCCGGCGTTGAAATGAAAGCCGGAGGCCATGCGCAGCGCCATGAGGTCGGTGGGGTGGTCGATGAGCAGGTGCTCCCAGCGCCCGGCCGCGCCCTTGAGGTCGCCGTCGCACCAGGCCTGCAGGGCCAGGAAATGGCTGTGCTCGCGCGGCGTGGCGACCCCGGATTCGGCGCGCTCCAGACAGGCCATCGCCTTGGGCCGGACCGCCGGCACCCCCATGAGAAGATAGGCGTAGCCCCGCAGGCAGTGGGCCAGGGCGAAGTCCGGGTCGGCCTCTAGGGCAGCCTTGACGTGAAACACCGGGTCGGCCTTGAAGCCGCAAAAGCCGTCGACCGCGGCGTCGTAGGCGGCCGCCGCCACCGTGCTGGCGGTGGTCAGTTGCAGCCCCTGGGCGTCGCTGTGCATGGTGCTTCAGCCGAGTTCGCCGTACACCGATTTGACGAACATCCGGCGCAAGTCCGGCTCGCCGATAGGAATCGGGTTGCTGTCGCAGGACGGGTCAATTGCAGCCATGGGCACCAGCTCGTCAATATGCTCGGGGCCGATGCCCAAGTCGGCCAGGGTGTGCCCGATGTCGAAGGCGGTGCGCAGTTCCAGCACCCAGGTTACGACCGCGTTGAACGACGCGTCGGCGAGGTCGAGGTATCGCGCCAGGGCGATTAGGCGGTCCTCGATGGCCGGCCGGTTGAACTCCAGCACATAGGGCATGACCACTGCGTTGGTCAGGCCGTGATGCTTGTCGTGGACCGCGCCGATAGGATGGCTCATGGCGTGGATGGCGCCGAGTCCCTTCTGGAACGCGGTGGCGCCCATGGTGGCGGCGACCAGCATGTGGGCGCGGGCTTCCAGGTTGGCGCCGTCCTCGACCGCCACCGGCAGCCACTCCCTGACCAGCCGCATGCCTTCGAGGGCGATGCCGTGGGCCATGGGGTGGTAGCCCGGCGCGCAGTAGGCTTCGAGGCAGTGGGCCAGGGCGTCCATACCAGTCCAGGCGGTGATGTTACGCGGCAGGCCGAGGGTCAGTTCCGGGTCGGAGATGACGATGGCGGGCAGCATTTTAGGGTGGAAGATGATTTTCTTGAGGTGGGTGTCCTCGTCGGTGATGACCGAGGCGCGGCCGACCTCGGAGCCGGTGCCGGCGGTGGTCGGCACCGCGACGATGGGTGCGATGCCCGACTCGTCGACCCGGGTCCACCAGTCTTCGCGGTCCTCGAAATCCCAGATTGGCCGGTTCTGGCCGACCATCAGGGAGATTGCCTTGGCGGCGTCGAGGCCGCTGCCGCCGCCGAAGGCGATGACGCCGTCGCAACCGGCGTCCTTGTAGGCGGCGACGCCGTCGGTCACGTTGCGGCCCACCGGGTTGCCCTTGATGTCGGCGAACAGCGCCGTCGGCAGGCCGGCGGCCTCATTGGCGGCGATGGCATCGCGGACCATGGGCAGTTCCTTGAGGCCGGGGTCGGTGGACAGCAGGGGCCGGGTCATGTCGAGAGCCCGGCAGGCGTCGGCCAGCTCGGAAATGCGGCCGGGACCGAAGCACATGGCGGTGGGGTAGTTCCAGTCGCCGCGAAGGGTTTGATGGTCGATATCCATGGCCGTGCCTTTGTAACTAGCGTGATTGTTTCCCTGAGTGTATAGCGGCCCACGTAGGCGAGCGTCCAGGGCGATTTGGCTGCTATGGGCCCCAAGCGGTGCTAAGGTTAGGCCATGGATTCGCGTCCCCTGATCATCGACTGCGACCCGGGCAAGGACGACGCCGTCGCCCTGCTGCTGGCCTTCGCCTCGCCCGAGCTCGACGTGGCAGCCATTACTACGGTGGCGGGCAACGTGCCCCTGGAGAAGACGGCGGCCAACGCCCGGCGGATTTGCGAACTCGTGGGCCGTTCCGACATCCCGGTCCACGCCGGCTGCCCACGGCCGATCATGCGGCCCCTGGAGACCGCCACCCATGTTCACGGCGCCGACGGCCTGGCCGGCGCCGACCTGCCGCCGCCGGCCACGGCCCTGGCGGATGGCCACGCGGTTGACGTGCTGGTCGAGCGCCTCATGGCCGGCGACGGCGGCGTCACCCTGGCGGTGCTCGGACCCATGACCAACGTCGCCCTGGCCATCATCAAGCAGCCCAGCGTCGTGCCGCGCCTGCGCGAAATCGTCTTCATGGGCGGCGGTATCGGGGTCGGCAACGTGACGCCCCATGCCGAGTTCAACCTGTACTGCGACCCCCATGCCGCCGCCGTAGTGGTCGGCGCCGGCGCTCCCATCACCATGATCGGCCTCGATGTCACCCACCAGGCCCGGGCCACGGTAGACCGGGTGGCGGCCTTCGCCGCTATCGGCCGGCCACCGGCGGACATCGTGGCGGCCATGCTGACGGGCCGTCGCGAGCGAAGCGGGAACGAAACGGGATCGGGCGTCCTCGGCCCGCCACTTCACGACCCCTGTGTCATCGCCTACCTGCTGCGCCCGGACCTGTTCGAGACCGCGGCCATGGACGTCACCGTCGAGACCGCCGTGCCCGAGCGCCTCGGCGAGACCGTGGCCGTGGCACCGGAGCCGGGCCGGGCGGCCAATGTCAACGTGGTGCGGGGCATCGACGACCATGGATTCTTTGACCTGCTCACCGAGCGGCTGGCGCGGCTCTAGAAGGGATCGCAGCTTATGTACAAGCTTTACTACGGGCCGGGCACGGCAGCCTTCGCACCGCATATGATGCTTGAGGAAATTGGCGCCGATTTCGAGCTGGCCAAGGTCGATGTCTCCAAGGCGACGCCGCGCGATCCGGACTTCCTCAAGCTCAATCCCAACGGCTGGGTGCCGGTGCTGGTTCATGACGACTTGGTAATGCATGAGTCGGCGGCGATCGTTATGTATCTCTGCGACCGCCACCCCGAGGCTGGACTGGCGCCGGCAATCGGTGACCCTTTGCGCGGGCGCTTTTACCAGTGGCTGCTCTATATGGCCGATAAGCTTCAGATTGCCTATCAGATGACGTTTTACCCGGAGCGCCATTCCACCGACGCCAGCCATATCCCGGCGGTTGTCGAAAAGGCCGCGGAGCGCCTCGACAGGGTCTGGGGTTATCTGGAAAAATCGCTTGAGCCCGGCCCCTATTTGCTCGGCGAAAAACTCAGCGCTTGCGACCTCTACGTCTACATGCTCACGACATGGTATCCCTTGGGAGAGGTAGCGTTTCTGGCCACCGTTCCCAATGTGGCGCGACTCGCCGAACAGGTCACCCGGCGGCCGGCGGTACGGCGCGCCATGACGGTCCACGTCCCCGACTAACGCAATTTTGTCCAACGCCTCCTGGTCCGAGCTATACGGCAGGAAATACGCCGGCATAACGCTGATCCTCAGCCTCGGCATCAGCCTGCATGCCGTGGATATTTTCATTGTCGCGACCATCATGGTGTTGAACTGGACGGCGGCCACCGTTGCTGGCGCCGGTTTGCAGGGCCGCGCGGTTGCCCTAGGGCCGTTGCTGTTGGTGGTCGGGATGGCGGGCGTCGCCGTGGTCGCGACCCGCGGGCCGTTGCCGCTGCTCGCCGGTTTTATCTGTTTCGCCGGGCTCGGCATCAGCGCGTGCCTGGCGCATATAGTCAACTGGACCA
>JAYZAP010000015.1:0-6338 GCA_036339655.1 Pseudomonadota bacterium
ATGGCCGCCAGCATATTAAGCGGCGGCTCTTTGACCCGGATGCCTGAATCATGAGCGAAGAACGCGAAGAATGGAATTTTGATGCCGGCGTGGTGGAACACACCGGCCGAGGCAAACAACAGCATCAGCCAAACCCCGCCATGACCTTCCTCCAGGGCCGCCACCATGACCATGGACTTGGAGACGAAACCCGAGAACAGGGGGAAAGCGGAAATCGACGCCGCGCCGACGATACACAGGCCGGTGGTGATCGGCATGGTCTTGTACAGCCCGCCCAGGTCCGAGCCGTTCATGCGCCCGGTCATGTGCAGCACCGAGCCCATGGTCATGAACAACAGGCCCTTGAAGATGACGTCGTTGAAGGCGTGGCTGACGGCGCCGTTGAGCGCCAGGGCGGTGCCGATGCCGATGCCGCAGACCATGAAGCCGATCTGATTGATCATGCTGTAGCACAGCACCCGGCGGAGATCGTTTTCGATAACCGCGAAGAAGATCGGGAACACGGTCATGGCGGCGCCGATGTAAATCAGCAGATCGGTGCCGGGATAGCCCCGCGCCAAGGCGTAGACCGCGAGCTTGGTAGTAAAGGCGCTGAGGAACACCGCACCGGTGGGTGTTGCCTCGGGATAGGCGTCGGTGAGCCAGTTGTGAACCATGGGAAAGGCGCATTTGATGCCCAGCGCCACGAAGATCAGCCATGACGAAAGCCCGGTCAGGCCGATGAACTCGAAGGCGATGGAACCGGTCTCGTGAACCCGCATGACCACGCCGGCGAAAAACAGCAGGCCTGATATGACCTGGATTATCAGATAGCGCATGCCGGCGGCCATGGCCTGGGGCGTGCGCCGGGCCCAGATCAGGAAAACCGAGGTCACCGCCGCCAGCTCCCAGAACAGGAAGAACGCCACCAGATCACCGGCGAATACCGCGCCGATGGCGCTGCCGCCGTAGAGCAACGCTGCGATCTGCTGGATGCGGTCGCGCACATGGAGCGCGAACACCGCGCCGATGAAGGCGGCGAGGTGAAACAAATAGCCGAACAACAGGCTCAGGCGGTCGGCCCGCATGAGGTCGACGCTGTAGTCGAGCACCTCGAAGCGCCAAGTCGCGGCGCCGTCGAGGAAGAGCAGATTGAGGAAACCGGCCACCGGGGTCAGCACGACCACCACGGCGCCGTAGCGGCGCCCGGCCAGGGCCGTGATCAGTGCGCCGGCCAGGAAGATGGCGACCGGATGCAGGCTAATCATCGTGGTCATAGTAATCTTCGTCACGCATCAGAAACTTGCGCATTTCCTTGGCCACCAGCACCAGCAGGGCGCAGCCGCCGAAACCGTAGATGGCGTAGAACCCGGGGATCGCTTCGAGGATGTGGACCACGTGGCGGTGGAAAACCAGGTCGAGCAGCACCAGGCCGGTGCAGATGGCGTAGACCACCCACAGCAGGCGCTTGACGTTGCGTGGGTTGTCGAACAGGTGCTTCTTGTCCATGACGCTCACTGCACCAGACTGGTGGCCAATTGGTAGAATGGGTCGGGATAGAAGAACAACACCAGACAACCGAAGGCGCTGAAGCACAACGCCGCGACGCACAGGGGCGGCGCCTCGTGGATGCCCTGGTCGTAGACCGGGTTGTCCGCCGGGCTGAAGAATGCTCGGATCGAAATCGGTATCAGGTAGGCCGCGTTGAGGGTGGCGCTGATCAACAGCACGCCAAGCAGCAGGTATTCGCCGGCGTCCAGGGTGCCGAGCGCTAGATACCACTTGCTCCACAGTCCGCCGGCCGGCGGCAGGCCGATGATGCTGAGGCTGGCGACGAAGAACGCGGCCATGGTAAACGGCATGCGCCGGCCGACCCCGCGCATGCGGCTGAGCACGATCTCGCCGGTCGAGGCAAAGATCGCGCCGGCGCAGAAGAACAGGGTAATCTTGCCGAAGGCGTGCATGGCGATGTGCATGGCTCCGCCGATAATGCCTAGGCTGCTCGCCAGCATGGCGCCGAGGACGATGTAGGACAATTGGCTGATAGTGGAATAGGCCAGCCGCGCCTTGATGTTGTCCTCGCGCAGCGCCACCAGGGAGGCCAGCAGAATAGTCGCCGCCGCCACGTACATCAGCCAGCGGCCTGATCCGAGTTCAGCCAGCAGGTCGATGCCGAACACGTAGATCACTACCTTGAGCACGCAAAATACCCCGGCCTTGACCACCGCGACCGCATGGAGAAGTGCACTGACCGGCGCCGGCGCCACCATGGCCGAGGGTAGCCAGCGGTGGAACGGCATTACTGCCGCCTTGCCGATGCCGAAGACGTAGAGCGCCAGCAGCACGCCGACGACCCAGGGCTCAGCCCGGCCAGCGAGGATGCCGCCGGGCACAAAATCCAGGGTGCCGGCAAGGCTCCAGGTCCAGATGATGGCGACCAGCAGAAACCCGATGGAGGTCGACAGCAGCAGCCCGATATAGACCCGCGCCCCGGCCTTGGCCGCCGGTGTGCCGTAATGGGCGACCAGGGGATAGGTCGTCAGGGTCAACGCCTCGTAAGCGATAAACAGGGTGAACAGGTTGGCGGCGAAGGCGATGCCTATGGTCGCCGACAGGGACAAGGCAAAGAAGATGAAAAACCGCGACTGATGGGCCGCGTTCTGGCCACGCATATAGCCGATGGAATAGACCGTCGTGACAAACCACAGCAGGCTGGCGACCAGGGCGAACATCAGGCCCAGGGGCTCGACTACGAAACCCAGTTCGAGGCCGGGCATAATTTCGCTGCTGTAGGCCGTCAGGCGCAGGCCGCCGGCGACGTCGGCATAAAACGATACGACCAGGGCGAACAGCAGCGCCGCCGTCGCCAGGCTGATGCCGTCGCGGATGTTGGGCCATTGGCGGAACTGCCATATGAGAGCAGCGCCCATGGCCGGCGTCAGCACCGCGAACAGGACCAGGGGCTCGATGTTCACCGGAAGCCTCCGAGCAGGTTGAGCGCGGCAATTCGGGCGACGTCCACGGTGACGCTGGTGTGAATGCCGAAGTAGATACAGGCCGCCGCCAGGGTCAGGGTTGGCAGCAACATGACCAGGGGCGCCTCGTCGACCTGGGGGGCCCCGTCCGCCGGGTCGAGGAAATAGGCCGCCTCGACGACCCTCAAGACGTAGACCAGGGCGAGCAGCGAGCCGACCACCACGGTGGCCACCACCAGCCAGCCGCCCTGCTCGAGGGCGGCCAAAATCAAATACCATTTGCTGATGAACCCGACGGTCAGGGGAACACCGACCAGGCTCATGCCGCCGGCGACGAATGCGCCCATGGTCAGGGGCATGCGCCGGCCAAGGCCACGGATCGAGGCCAGATCGACCGTGCCCATGCGGTGGACGACGCAGGCCAACACCAGGAACAGGGCGCCTTTCATGGCCGCATGGTTGAACAGGTGAACCAGGGCGGCGACCAGGCCGTTGACGCTGGCGAAGCTCAGACCCAGGGCCATATAGCCGATCTGGGCGACGCTCGAGTATGCCAGCATGCGCTTGAGGTTGCTCTGGAAGATGGCGACCAGGGAACCGGCGATGATCGATATCAGTGCCAGGGGCCGGAGGATTTCGCCGAGCGGCATGACATCGAAGGCGAATTCGGCGCCGAACACCGTAAACACGAAGCGCGCCAGCACGTAGACGCCGACCTTGGTGGCGGTCGCGGCGAGAAACGCCGCCACCACCGACGGCGCGTAGGTGTAGGCGTTGGGCAGCCAGATATGCAGGGGAAACAGGGCGAGCTTGATGCCGGCGCCGATGACGATGAAGGCGAACGCCGCGCGCACCGGCCTGAGCCTGGACAGCTCGGGCAGCCGGTCCGCCAGGTCGGCCATGTTCAGGGTGCCCGTCAACATGTAGAGCAGGCCGATGCCGATCAGGATAAAGGTCGCCCCGATGGTGCCGAGGATGAGGTACTGGAACGCCGCCTTCAACGCCCGGCGGTCGGAACCCATGGCCACCAGGGTGTAGCTGGCGAGGGACGATATCTCGAGGAAGACATAGAGATTGAAAGCGTCGCCGGTAATGACGATGCCGAGAAACCCGGTCAGAGCCAGGAGAAAGGCGGTGAAGAACAGCGGCTGACGGTCGGCCGCCACCTCGCGGGCGATGCCACTGTAAAGCGCCGGCGTCACCACGGCGCCGATTCCGGCGACCAGCACCAGCATCAAGGCGCTTAGGCGGTCGATATGGTATTCGATGCCCCATGGTGCCGCCCAGCCACCCATTTCATAACTCACGGGGATGCCGGCGCTGACCTGGGACAGCAGCGCTACCGCCATGATCAGGGTCAGCCAGGCAATCGCCGTGGTCACCAGCCAGGCCACGCGGCCGTTGGGGATCAGGGCGCAGAGCGGCGCCGAGATCAGCGGTACGACAATTTGCAGGGCCGGCAGATTGGCGGCGATCATGATGGGGTTTCGTCCTTGGCCCGGTCCATCAATTCATCCTCTTCGATGCTGCCGTACGCGTCCTTGATACGAACGATGAGGGCCAAGCCCACCGCCGTGGTGGCGACAGTGACGACGATGGCGGTGAGGATCAGCACCGAGGGCAGGGGGTTGGAGTAGATCGCGAGGCCCGCCTTGACGATCGGCGCGGTGCCGCCGGCGACCTTGCCCATGGTGATGTAAAGCAGGAACACGGCGGTCTGGAAGATGTTCAGGCCGACCAGCTTCTTGACCAGATTGGGTCGGGAGATGATCATATTCAGCCCGACCATCATCAGGGCGATGGCGATCCAGTAATTGTAGTGGCCGATGACGTCGAGCATCAGCGCGGCCGGCCGGCGAAACTGGTGAAAATGGCGATCATCACCGCCGACACGGTAACGCCAACGCCGATCTCGACCAGCCAGATACCGACGTGATTGCCTGTTGCCGTGCCGTCGGCGAAGGCGGCGTATTCCAGGTAATTGCCACCCATCAACATAGCTGCCACGCCGACGCCGGCGAAAATCAGCACGCCGGAGGCGGAGAGGATCAGAGTCAGCCGCGGCGGCACCACCCTGCGGGCATTGCCGATGCCGAATACCAGGCCGTAGAGGACAAAGGCGGACGCGAAGATGACGCCGGCCTGGAAGCCGCCGCCGGGCCCATAGTCGCCGTGGGTCTGGACATATAGCCCGAACAGCAGGATGAACGGAATCAGCAGCTTGGAAAAAACCCGCAGGACAACATTCTCGTTCATGAGCCGCCCTCCGGTTGATCATCATCATCCTTGCGCCGGCGGCCCCGCCCGAGCAGCAGGAAAACCGAGATACCGGCGGTGAAGATTACCGTGGTCTCGCCTAGGGTGTCATAGCCGCGATAGCTCGCTAGCACAGCGGTAACCATGTTGGGAACGCCGATTTCGTTCCGCATTTCAACGATGTAACGGGGCGCTACATGGTGATGGACCGGCGCGTCCGGCGAGCCCATCAGGGGCATGTCGACCGTGGCGTAGACCAGCGCCGCGCCGGTCGCCATGACCACCGCGAGGGCCGCCCACGAGACCCCCGGGCGCGATTTTTCCTCGCGCGCAGTCAGGGCGATGGCGGCGAGCATGAGGATGGTGGTAATGCCGGCGCCGACCGCGGCCTCGGTGAAGGCCACGTCGACAGCGTCGAGCACCACCCAGACCAGCGCCATCAACAGGCTGTACAGCCCCAGCAGCATGACCACCGCCACCAAGTTGCGCAGCCGGTCAATGGCGAAGGCGGTCGCCAGCACCAGGGCCAGCAGCAGGACATCGGGGACCGCGAAAATCACGTCTCGTCCCCGGTGGCGGCGTCCCTGTCATTCGATTTCCCGCTGTCGCCGCGGATCCACGGCTTGATACCGCTGATCAGCGCCGCATGGGCCAGGGCGTGGGTCGCGGTGGGGGTGGTAAGGAAAAGAAACACCAGGATCAGCACCAGTTTGATGGACACCGCCGTGAAGCCGCTTTGAACCAGCAATCCTGCGATTATGAGGACAGCGCCCAGAGTATCGACCAGCCCCGCCGGATGGGTCCGCGAAAAGAAATCCGGCATGCGCACCAGGCCGATGCTGCCGGTGAGGACGAAGAACGAACCGCCGATCAGCAGAATCCAGCTCAGAATATCGAGGAGGGCACTCATGAATCGGTCTCGTCGCCCAGGCGGCCGTGCTTGAACAGCTTGAGGGCAGCCAGGGTGCCGACGAAGTTGATTAGGGCGTAGACCAGGGCCAGATCGAGGAAATCCGGACGGTCGGTCAGGAAACCGACCACCGCGATGAGCAACACGGTCTTGGTGCCCTGGACGTTGATGGCGAGAATGCGATCGAACACGGTGGGGCCGTAGAACGCGCGAAACAG
>JAYZAP010000016.1:0-2548 GCA_036339655.1 Pseudomonadota bacterium
CGCCCTCTCGATGCTTGGCGAGCACGGCGGCTGGCCCCTGACCATGTTCCTCACGCCCCGGGGCGAGCCGTTCTGGGGCGGCACCTATTTTCCGCCGGCGCCGCGCTTCGGTCGGCCCGGGTTCGGCGAAGTGCTGCGTTCGATTCACGATGTCTACCGGCGCGAGCCCGACAAGGTAACCCAGAACTGCCGGGCCCTGGCCACCGCCCTCGACGCCATGGCCAGCCAGCCGGGCGGCGGCGACATCACCCTGGCGGACAGCGATCAGGTGGCGCACCGCCTGCTGGCCGAGGTTGACCCGGCCCACGGTGGCCTCGGCAACGCCCCCAAGTTCCCCCAGGTCATGGCCCTGGAACTCATGTGGCGGGCGTGGCGCCGGGGCGGTGGCGATGAACTGCGTGCCGCCGTGCTCCACACCGTCGACCGCATGTGCCAGGGCGGCATCTACGATCATCTCGGCGGTGGCTTCGCGCGCTACGCCGTGGATGAGCGCTGGCTGGTGCCGCATTTCGAAAAAATGCTCTACGACAACGCCCTGCTCCTCGAGCTCTTGGCCCAGTCGTGGCAGCATACGCGCTGGCCGTTGTTCAAGCGCCGCGCGGCCGAGACCGCCGCGTGGGTGCTGCGCGACATGATCGCCCCCGAGGGCGGCTTCGCCAGCGCCTTCGACGCCGACAGCGAGGGTGTCGAGGGTAAATTCTACGTTTGGACCAGCGAAGAAATCGACCGGCTGCTGGGCGATGACGCGGCGGCCTTCAAGACGGCCTACGACGTCCGTCCCAGCGGCAACTGGGAAGGCCATACCATCCTCAACCGCAGCCACGTCAAGTCACTGATTTTGGGCGATAATGAGGACGATACCGACGATCACGAGGCGGCCCTAGCGGGATTCCGAGAGCGACTCCTCGAGGTTCGTCTCGAGCGCGTGCCGCCGCTCCGCGACGACAAGGTACTGGCCGACTGGAACGGCCTGATGATCAGCGCCCTGGCCCAGGCCGGCGCCATGTTCGACCGTAGCGACTGGATTGCCGCCGCCGCCGAGGCCTTTGCCTTCGTTCGCGACAACATGACTCTTGACGACCGTTCGGGCGATCGCCTGGGCCACGCCTACCGCGCCCATAAGCTCGGCCAGGCCGCCTTCATCGACGACTATGCCACCCTGGCCCGCGCCGCCTGGACGCTCTTCGAGGTCACCGGCGACGGCGACTATCTGACCCGGGCCGAGGCCTGGGTCGCGGTCGCCAACGAGCACTATTGGGACGACGGCACGGGCGGTTACTTCTTCACCGCCGACGACGGCGAGGACCTCATTGTCCGTACCCGCAACGCCTTTGATGCCGCCTCGCCGTCGGGCAACGGCATGATGGTTGGCGTGCTGGCCCGGCTCTACGCCGTGACCGCGAAATCCGCTTATGGGGTCCGCGCCGAAGCCGTGGTCGCGGCCTTCGCCGGTGACGCCGCCCGCAGCCCCGGCGGCGCCTGTGCCCTGCACAACGGAAACGAGTTGCTGCGCACCACCGTCCAGGTTGTGCTGGTCGGCGAGGGGGCTGAAACCGAGGCGCTGCGGCGGGTGGTGTTCGAGACCAACGCACCCAACCGGGTACTCATGGCGGTTTCCGACGGCAACACACTCCCCGAGGGCCATCCGGCGGCGGGCAAGACCGCCATCGACGGTGCGCCGACCGCCCATGTCTGCAGGGGCGCCACTTGCTCGCTGCCAATCACTGAGCCCGATGAGTTGCGCACGGCGCTCAAGGATGCATGAGGCCGACGCTTGCATCAGCGTTCATGGCATGAACACTCAATCTGTGCGAACTCGAATGGACGATCAGGCCATCAGCCCAATCCCCGTTTCGCTGCCCGATATCGAGCGCGAAACCATTGCTCTTGGGTTCGATATGCCGTCCGAACGGCACACCGGTGCATTTCTGAGAGCCCTGGCGGCAAGCAAGCCGGCGGGACGAATTCTTGAACTCGGCACCGGGACTGGCTTGGCCATGGCCTGGATGCTCGATGGCTTGGGTCCGACGGGGACCTTGCTGTCCATCGATTCGAACCCGTCGGTCAGCGCTGTGGCGGCTGGCTTTCTCGGTTCGGACCCCCGCGTGACCTTCGTGGTCACCGACGCCAATGGCTGGTTCCCTGCCTATGGTGGCCCGCCGCTCGACCTGATATTCGCCGACGCCGTGGCCGGCAAGTATGAAAACTTTGAATCCGCCTGGGACAATCTCGCCCTTGGCGGCCTCTATATCATCGACAATATGCTGCCCCAGGACAACTGGCCGACCGGCCACGACGCCAATGTGGAACGCCTGCTGTCGGACTTGGACGCCCGCTCGGATTGCCATTTGGTCCGCATGAACTGGGCAAGCGGATTGGTTCTGGCCTGCCGAACGGCCTGAGTTCCATGCCGCTCCAGAGCTTGTGTTCACACGATGAACGAAAAGTCCCGAGCAACCGTGACAAGCCACAGGCCCGGCGATAGAGTGGCCGCCCATTTTCATTTGGTAACCACCGGAGGACAACCATGACCAAGGCGATTCGCATC
>JAYZAP010000017.1:0-2684 GCA_036339655.1 Pseudomonadota bacterium
GATCCGTGGGCGCGACCCCCTACCGCCCTCCGATGCCCCGGTCTACCGGGCAGGGAATTGGCAAACCGCGCAACGCTGAGTCCGCCAGACTCTCCCGTCACGCTCTCTTGGACTGGGGACAGCGATCCAAGGGGAACCGAGAGGAGCTGGTAACGTCTCGCTCAATGTCCGGTGTCATGCCAAGGTTGAGTTCGATACCGTCGAGCACGTCGAGCCTGGCTCCCTTGAACTGACGCCGGGTCTCCGCGTGGATCGAGATACCGCCGTAGAGCCAGCCGGCGTAGGGCCGGTCACCCGCGACCTGGGCCGTGGTGGCGGTGTCCTCCGGGGTGAAAATGCTGTGGCCGAGAACAAAGCCGACCCGCTGGGCGCGCAAGTCGGCCAGGGGATAGAGCCACTCCAGCGTGTCCGTAGCCCACGCTGGGCCGTCCGTGGCCTTGTCCGAAACCCAGGTGAAGCGCGTGCCGTGGGTGTAGTGGCGGTCAGTGTTGGCGATACGGTCGTTCTCCGCCTGGATAGTGAAGGTGCCGGCGGAGAATTCAGCCCGCGCCGCCGATATCATCAGGAGGATGAGCCAGGCCGTCAGGACGAGACGCCACGCCACCTCAACCACCCTCGTCGAACGCCGCCATCTCCCAGTGGGACGCCCGGTCGATGTGAGTCTGGGGGTCGCGGCCGCGCAGCTCGTAGTCCTCGCGCAACGGCTTGCAGCGCTCATAGAGATGACGCAAGGCGTCGACCGCGTGGCCATCGTAGTCGATGCGCAGGTCGAGCACAGCGGAGCGGCCGCCGCCGTAGACGAAGGCGTCGGCGGCGGCGTCAAACACCCGCACGAAGGCCGATAGTTCGGGATGGTGGGTGCCGTCGCCATCGGCCTGGCCACCGCCGTCGCGGCCGCCTTCAAGGGCCCGCACTAGGCGCTCGGCCAGGTCCTCGCCGGCGCCGCCAGAAAAGCCCTGGTCCATACCCTCGACCGTGGCCGCCCCGGCGAGCATGTTGCCGAAGGCGACAAACCCCGGTCCGGCCACGTGGCCTTTCCAAGCGCTCGCCTGGTCGCCGGTAAACACCCAGCTATCGCCGCCCCGCTCGATGACCGCGAGCTGCCGGTAGGCAAGGCCCGGGTCCTTTTCGGCCAACAATGGCTCCAGCGCATTCATATCGGCGCCGGCAGCCAGCAGGTCGGCGGCCTCGAAGCCGAGACCGGGCCGCGCCACCGCCTGGGACGCCACCATCCATTCCCGGCCCCCGGCCTTGACCCGCTGGCCGAGGCGGGCGCCGACGGCGATGGAGGTGGTCGCCGAGGCAATGCCAATTTCGCCCGTGCGTTCGCAATACCCCATGATGCTGAATGTCATCGCATAGCCTCTCCCGCCCGATAAAATGAGCTACACTCATCATAGTGTAATTCGGAGTTTAGTGATGGACATTGCAACCCCGCGGGTGACCCTGGATGACATCGAGGCGGCGGCGACACGCATCAGTGGCCGGGTGCGGCGCACGCCGTGCATCCGCAGCCGATTCAACCTCGCGCCGCTGGGCGCCGGCGAGCTGTTGCTCAAGCTCGAATGCCTCCAGGTCACCGGCTCGTTCAAGGCGCGGGGTGCCAACAACGCCATCCTGTCGCTCGACGAGGCGGCTGTGAAGCGCGGCGTCATTTCCGCGTCCGGCGGCAACCACGGCCTGGCGGTGGCCTATGCCGGCCGCGCCTCGGAAACCTCGGCGCTGATCTACCTGCCGGAAGCCACCCCGGCGGCCAAGGCCGACAAGCTGCGCGACTGGGGTGCCGAGGTGGTCATCGAGGGCGCCGTGTGGGACGACGCCAACCATGCCGCCCTGTCCCGCGCCGAGCGTGACGGGCTGACCTACATCCACCCGTTCGCCGACCCCACGGTGATTGCCGGCCAGGGCACGGTGGGGCGCGAAATGCTCAAACAATCGTCCCACATCGACGTCTTGGTGGTGGCCATCGGCGGCGGCGGCCTGATCTCGGGCATCGCCACGGCGGCCAAGGCGATCAAACCGGACATCACGGTGATCGGCGTCGAGCCGGTCGGCGCGCCGACCCTGACCACCAGCCTGGATGCGGGCGTCGTGACCACCCTGCCCGCCATCCACACCGACGCCATAACCCTGGCTCCCCGGCGCAGCGCCGAAATCAACCTGGGCATCATTCGCGACAACGTCGACCACATCGTGCTGGTTGATGACGAAGCCATGCGCGTCGCCGCCCGGTGGCTATGGTTCGAAGCCGGCATCGCCGCCGAACTCTCTGGCGCGGCGTCAATCGCGGCGATTCAGACTGGCAAGATCGATGTTCCAGAAGGCGCGACAGTGGCGGCCCTGATTTGCGGCGCCGGCGTTGATGGAGTTAGCTGAGGCACCAAATAATTAAGTAAAGCGTCCGCTTATCTAATAATGAGGACGCTTTACTTAATTATCGATCGCGGCCTGTATAGGGGGTGAGCGCCTGGGCGGTGATGTCGCTGGCCACGTCGACCACGTAGGGCTGGCCGCCGACCCGGGCGTAGCCGTCGGCCATATAGACTGCCGCCTTCTCTCCATGGGCCATGATCCGCGACACCCGGTTGCCCCGGCCCAGTTCGTCGAGAGTCTCCATGAACACGACGGGAACCTAAAACACATGGCT
The DNA here is from genome assembly GCA_036339655.1 of Pseudomonadota bacterium. GTDB lineage: Bacteria > Pseudomonadota > Alphaproteobacteria > JAAXGF01 > JAAXGF01 > JAYZAP01. Next base: position 2,648 of record JAYZAP010000017.1, read on the forward strand.
CACGCCGCTGCACTCAAAAAACTCGGCAAGGCACTTC
>JAYZAP010000018.1:0-5831 GCA_036339655.1 Pseudomonadota bacterium
CAGACCCAGCAGCGATAGGCCTAGCTGTCGAGGACGCTGCTAATTTGATTGACCCTGTCGCAGCCTTCGGCGGTGACCGGCATCAGCGCCGGACCGTCGAACACCTCGTTCACGTAGCGCATGATGGCGGTCGCCTCAAAGAGCCGGAAACCGTCGTGCTCGAACGTCGGAATTTTCAGAAAGGGATGGCGCTGTTCGTAGCCGACCGGCGGGCCGCCGTCGGCGAAGATGTCGACCGCCTAGAGGCGATAATCGACACCCTTCTCCTCAAGCGCCAGGCCTACCGCGCGGAGGTAGACGCTGAAGTTGGCGCCGTAAACCGTCGGGGCCGCCACTACCAGCCACCGGTCTCAAGCCAGGCGTCGACCTGATTGAGCCGGTCGGCGCCCCAGAACGGCTCGCCATCGACAATAATGAAAGGTGACCCGAACACGCCCCGGTCGATGGCCGCCTGGGTCTCGACCTTGAGACGCTCTTTGACCATCGGGTCCTGAAGCCCGGCGGCCAGTTCGGCGCCGTCAATCCCCATGGTTTCGGCAACGGCGATCACCGCCTCGGGCGCCGAGATGTTATGGCCCTCACCGAAGATACGAAAGTAGAGCGCCTGGGCGAGCTGTTTTGCCCGGGCCGGATCACGGCCTTCAAGGCAATAGAACGCCCGCGCCGCCGCAATGGATTGAACGGGAAACTTCTCCGGCATGATAAACGGCACCTTTTGTAGGCGCGCGCTACGGTCGAAATCGCGGCGCGAATAATCGCCGCGCAAGGGTTGCGCCATGAACGGCGACTGGCCGGTGGTCTGGAACACCACACCCAGCAGAAAAGGCCGCCATTCGGTCTCGCGCCCGTGTTTCGCGGCGAGGTCGTCGACCTTAAGGCTGGCAAAATAGCCGTAGGGGCTGGAAAATTCGAAATAGAAGTCGATCGGCAACTGGTCTGCGCCACCCCTCCGCCCTGTTACTCCGTGATTTTCAGGCCAGCGTAGCCCGCCCGGCGGCGACGGTCGAGCCACAAGACAGCGAACAGCGCCACGACGACCGGCGGCAGCGCCGCCATATTGAGCACGTCCCAGCCCAGGTAAAAATGCAAACTGCCACTGAGGAACGACCCCATGCCGGCACAACCGAAGACGATGAACTCGTTGAGTGCCTGGGTCTTGGCCCGCTCGGCGGTGGTGTAGGCCTCGGTCAACAATGTGGTCGAACCGATGAACAGGAAATTCCAGCCGAGCCCCAGCAGCATCATGGAGAGCCAGAAATGAATCACCTTGACGCCTATGAGCGCGGTGCCGATGCCGGTGATAATGGCGATGGCGCCCCACGCCATCACCGTCAGGGGACCGAAGCGGCGAATCAGATGGCCGCTGAAGAACGACGGCGCGAACATGCCGAGCACGTGCCACTGAATGACGAAGGCCGCGTCGTTGAAGCTGTGGGCGCCATGGACCATGGCCAGAGGCGTCACCGTCATCAACAGGATCATTACCAGGTAGGCCACCATGGCACTCAGCACGGCGACCAGCACCGTCGGCTGGCGCACGATTTCGCCGAGCGGCCGGCCACCGCGAAGCTGCACCGCCGTGGGCCGGGGAATCTTGACCAGGGACGCGACCAGGAAGACCGCCATGGCGATACAGCCGATGGCGATGAAGGGGCCCAGATAAGCTTGCGGCATGAACAATTCGTTCGTCGCCTTGGATATCTCCGGGCCGATAAAACCGCCGACCACCCCGCCGGCCATGACCAGGGCGATGGCCCGGCTGCGATAATCCTCGCTGGCGACCTCGGCGCCAGCGAAGCGAAAATAATAGCTGAAGCCATTGTAGGCGCCGATCATCATGATCGAGAGGCAAAGCAGCGCGAAACTCTGTTGGATCACGGCAAGGGCGCCGGTAGCGGCGCCGACCATGCCGATCACCGCGCCGGTCATGAAACCAAGGCGCCGGCCGACGCGCCGCATGAGCAATGACGCCGGCACTGTCACCAGGGCGGTGCCGAGCCACATCAGGGCCGCCGGTACGGTCGCCAGGGACTTGTCGTCGGCCAGATCATAGCCTATCAGGGCGCTGATACTGACCAACACCACATTGCCGGTCGTCGACAACGCCAGGCATGTGGACAGCAGGCGCACATTTCGCCGGATCGACCGGGCGTCGAGACTCACGTCGTGGGAGCCTTATGCGCCGTCACTTCGATTTCGACCTTCATGCGGGCGTCGACCAGGGGCGCCACCACCGTGGTATTGGCCGGGCTGATATGGCGCAGGTAATCGCCCAGCACCGGGCCAACCACCGCGAAATCGTCACGACTGTCGAGATAGACCCGGATACGCACCACGTCGTCGAGGGACGTCCCGGCCTGGGCCAGGGCCCAGTTGATGTTGCGAAACACCTGGTGGGTCTGCTCGGCGGCGTCGTCGGAAATCTCGCCGCTGGCGTAATCCATGCCGGTACAGCCCGACACATGGACCCAGTCACCGTCGACCACGGCACGGGCGTAACCGGCAATTTTCTCGAAGGTTGAACCGCTGAAGATGCGTCTGCGCTCGCTCATGACGGGCGCCGCACCGCCATGGCCGTGGCCTCGCCGCCGCCGATGCACAGGGCCGCGACGCCGCACTCCACATCGAATTTTTCCATGGCCGCCAGCAAGGTGACCAGAATACGCGCGCCCGAGGCACCGACCGGATGACCCAGGGCGCAGGCGCCGCCATGGACGTTGACCCGCTCGTGGTCCAGGTCGAGGTCGCGCATGGCCGCCATGGTGACCACGGCAAAGGCCTCGTTTATCTCATAGAGGTCGACATCGCCGGCCTGCCAGCCGGTCTTCTCGAACAGCTTCTCTATGGCCCCGATGGGCGCGGTGGTAAACCAGGCCGGCGCCTGGGCATGGCTGGCGTGACCGACGATTTCAGCCACGGTTGTCAGATCCCGGCGCTCGGCCTCGGACCGGCGCATGAGCACCAGGGCGGCGCCGCCGTCGGAGATGGAGCTCGAATTTGCCGCCGTCACCGTGCCGCCATCGCGGAACGCCGGGCGCAGGTTCGGAATGCGGTCGAGGTCGGCGGACAACGGCTGCTCGTCGCGCTCGACCACATGCTCGCCTCTCTTGGACGACCCATGGCGCGTAGCGACGGTGACCGGCGCGACTTCGCCGGCGAAGCTGCCGTCCTCGATGGCGGTCTTGGCCCGGTTCAGGGATTCCACGGCGAATTCGTCCTGGGCTTCACGGGTAAACTGGTAGGCCTCGGCGGTGTCCTCGGCGTAGGAGCCCATGAGCCGGCCCTTATCGTAGGCCTCCTCGAGGCCGTCGCAGAACATGTGGTCGAGCAGCTTGCCGTGGCCCATACGGTAGCCGTCGCGCGCCCTGTCCAGCAGGTAGGGCGCGTTGGACATGCTCTCCAGGCCGCCGGCCACGGCGATTTGCGTCGAGCCGGCGACCAGGCTGTCGTGAGCCTGCATGGTCGCCTTCATGCCCGAGCCACACATCTTGTTGATGGTGGTGCAGCCGGTCGCCTCGGACACCCCGGCGCCGAGGCTGGCCTGGCGCGCCGGCGCCTGGCCCATGCCGGCCGCCAGCACGCAGCCCATGACCACTTCATCGACGGCCTCGACCTCGACCCCGGCGCGCGCCAGTGCCGCGGCAATGGCGGTGGCGCCCAGCTGGGGCGCCGGCACATCCCGGAGCACACCCTGAAACCCGCCCATGGGCGTGCGCGCTGTTCCAACGATGACGATGGGGTCGGTTAGGGTAGAATCGATTGCGGCCATGACTATTCCCTGGTGTTTTCGTCGCCGCCCCGAATCAAGCGCACTTCAACGCCGATGTCGAGGTCCCATCACTTCGGGTCTCGGCCGTTCTCGCCCGTCTAGTTAACAGTCAGATTTTCGGCGAAAGACTCGAACGTGTGCTGGCGGTCCGCAGTGAGGAGATTGCTGAGCGGGAGAGACAGGAGAATACAGCTCACCGCGCTATATAGGTAACGGGTGGTTTTCTCCGGGTCGGTGTTAAACATCGGCCGAGCCACCGTCTCATCGATCCAGGCCCTGGCCTTCTCGTGGAAAAAGCCCCAGGCCGCGAGGGCAAAAACCAGATCACCGCATCGACATAGCTGATAACACTTCCCATGGCGCGGACCTCGGGTTTCGTTCTTGGCCAACCAGTAGTTTCACTATAGCACCGGGTTGCGCGGCGCCGCGCGATCCGGAATATTGCGGGCATGAAGATTTCACTTCGGTGTCGCCGGCTCGCCAGCGCGTCGGTGGCGACGTGGTTCTGTTTGGTTTTCGGCGCGGCGGGCCCCGCGACCGCACAGACGGTTGTCGACCTTGAACTGGTTCTGGCCATCGACTGCTCGTACAGCATCGACGCAGGAGAGTTCAAGCTCCAGAAGAACGGTCTCGCCCTGGCCTTTCAGAACCCTCAGATTCTCAAGTCCATCCGCCAGGGGCCCCTAGGCGTGGTCGCCATCACCGTGGTCGAATGGTCGAGCGCCCGATCCCAGATCATCGTCGTGCCTTGGACCCTGGTCTATGACGAAGCGACGTCCCTCGACCTGGCCGCCCGCATCGCCGCCATCTCGCGCCTCACCGCCGACGGCGGCACCTCGATTTCGGCGATGATCGAGGTCGGCGTTGCCATGCTGGGCAACAACAACATTGTCAGTGAGCGTCAGGTCATCGACATCTCGGCCGACGGCCACAACAACAACGGCAAGCCTATAACCCTGCTGACCCGTCACGCCGAGCGCAACGGCGTTATCCTCAACGGCCTCGCTATCACCCACGAAGACGAAGACATGGACTTGGACATTTACTTCCAGCACCACGTGATTACCGGCGTCGGCTCCTTCGTGGTCACCGCCAACGGCTATGGCAAATATGCCGAGGCGATCCTGCGCAAGCTGATGCGCGAAATTGGCGGCACGCCGATGTCGTGAGGCCCTACCCGGTCTCCTCGAACAGCTCGCGGCCGATGAGCATGCGGCGGATTTCCGAGGTCCCGGCGCCGATTTCGTAGAGCTTGGCGTCGCGCAGCAGGCGGCCGGTGGGACTTTCGTTCATGTAGCCGGTGCCGCCGAGGCATTGGATGGCTTCGAGCGCCATCCAGGTGGCGCGCTCGGAGGCGTAGAGGATGGCGCCGGCGGCGTCCTTACGGGCGGCCTCGCCACGGTCGCAGGCCTGGGCCACGGCGTATACGTAGGCGCGGCTGGCGTTCATGGTGGTGTACATGTCGGCGAGCTTGCCCTGCATAAGCTGGAATTCGCCGATAGCCTGGCCGAACTGCTTGCGTTCATGGACATAGGGTACCACCACGTCCATGCAGTTCTGCATGATGCCCAGCGGCCCGGCGGCAAGCACCGCGCGCTCATAGTCGAGGCCGCTCATGAGCACGTTGACGCCCCGGCCCTCCTCGCCGAGCACGTTCCCGGCCGGCACCACGCAGTCGTCGAACACCAGCTCACAGGTGTTGGAGCCGCGCATGCCCAGCTTGTCGAGCTTCTGGGCGGTGGAGAAACCGGCCATGCCACGCTCGACGATGAAGGCAGTGATGCCGCGTTTTCCCGCGTCCGGGTCGGTCTTGGCGTAGACCACCAGGGTATGGGCGTCAGGGCCGTTGGTAATCCACATCTTGGTGCCGTTGAGCACGTATGAGGAGCTGCGCTTCTCGGCCCGCAGTTTCATTCCGACCACGTCGGAGCCGGCGCCGGCTTCGCTCATGGCCAGCGCCCCCACATGGTCGCCGGCAATTAGTTTCGGCAAATAACGCCGCTTCTGTTCCTCGGTTCCATTGAGATTAATCTGGTTGACGCATAAATTCGAATGGGCGCCG
>JAYZAP010000019.1:0-4051 GCA_036339655.1 Pseudomonadota bacterium
ACCTCGAAGCCCCAGGGCAGGGCCAGTACGTCCTTGAGGGTCCGGGTCTCGACCTGGGGAATGTTCACTGGGTCCTGCTTCTGGTAGATGCAGGCCTTCATGCAGTCGTTGCAAATGCGGTGGCCGGTCGCCGCCGCCATCGGGTTGTCGACGGTGACGATGGCCAGGGCGCCGATGGAATGGCCCTGGGACTTGACCACATTGAACTCGGAGACCCGCTCCTCCAGGGGGCAGCCGGTGAGCGGTTCGGCGAACGGACTGGGGCGGAACCTGCCGTCGCGGTCGCGCAGGCCCTTGCGGCAGGAATCCTTGCCCTGGTTGTGGCAGAAGATGCAGTAGTTGGCGTGGTCGAGGGCCGCGGTCAGGTCCATGCCAGCGTCGGTCAGGGCGAAGCCGTCACGGCGGCGCAAATGATCGGTCGGCAGATGCAGCATATCGTGGCCGCGCCGGTGACTGGTCTCGACCACCACCAGGTGCGCCGGGTCGGGCTTGCGCGGCACCTTGAACAGAATACCTTTGCCGAAGCGGTCGCGGCCCTCGACGGTCAGGGTCGCCCAGGCGGCGAAATGCATCGCCAGTTCGAGGGCCTCGCCATGGGACTCTTCATCATCGAGCCAAGCCATCACGGCGGTGGCAAAATTGCGCTCGTCCACGGCGGCGCCGAGCAACGCTTCAAGGTTTGCCTCGATGACCGCGACGTCGAAGGCCGCGGCCTCGTCGGGCTTGACCCGCTTGGCGGCGCGCCGCTGTACGAACAATCGCTTGCAGGCGTAGAGCGGCGCCAGTTCGTCGTGGGCCGCGGCAAGGGCCCGGACCTCGGCCTCGATGGCGAACAGGGCGGCGACGAAGTCCTCCACATGGGGCGCCACATCGACCATGAGCTGGGCCACGGCTTTGTCGTCAGAATCATCTGGCGTGGCACGGGCGGCGCCGAGCCGGGCGGCGAGGTCGCCATCGGACGCGGCGAGATATGCTAGGAAGGCGGCATCCACCTTGACCAGTCCGTCACGCTCGTAGAGATCGGCAAATTCAAGGCCAAAGGCCAAGGAAAGCGCGCTCATGGTCCCGCCACTCGTTACGTCGTCAGGGTTGATATGGGCTGCCGTCACGACCTTGGCAATTCCCTGTGCGGACAAACAACCGTGGTGTCCTGGAGCCAGGGCACCGAACCATATCCGCGCGCCGCGCCCAGGCAACATGTTTCGCGGCGGGTTATTCGCGGGCCAGAGAATCCATTTGCCGCCGCAAATCTTGGTCCCGACCGACGAAATACTGCGGCACGGGCTAACAATCGAGAACCCGGTCGGCGCGAAAGTGGAGAAAATCGCCGCGCAATTCACACCATGCGGAAATTCCCCCGCTGGCCACATTCGGCGGCGGCGCCCTCGTCCTGGTCGCGGTTATTGGTACGCAGCGTTTCGCGCCGACGCGATTGCGGCGTGCCGAGCCGTCCACGGCGCGCCCTGGTCCCGGCTGACGGTGAGAGACAGTTCGCGGCGCGGTTTGCGCAGGAAGGCGCGGGCGAAGTCGTCGTAGTCATCGGCGATTTCGACGAAAGCGCCAGGACCGACAATCACATGGTCGCGGTAATAGTCTTCCAGGCCGTAGTAATCGGTGCTGGTATGGATCGGTTCGCCATCGGAATAGTCGACGACGCGGGTGAGGATCGGCAGGCCATTGATGACAATCCCCATGGCCCGGGCGGCTTGCCGGGCCCGGCCGGAGCCACGCCGACATTACTGTGGCCGTCGCCCGACACATCGATCTTCTTCAGCCGGCCCTCGAATTCATTGTCGGCGATCAGCCGAACGGCAAAATTGATGGCCCCGCCAAACCCGGTGAATATCCGGCTGGGATCGCGCGCCGTGGTTTCCACGGTGGCGGCGAAGGCCGCGATACTGGCCGGATCCGTCAACTGGCGCCACGGGATCATGTACCGGTCGTCGACCGCCGAACTCCATTGAAAGAGCGTCACGGCGACGCCGCTATGCTGACCGATGAGGTCGATGATGTCGGGATCCTGGAAGGCGTGGGCGATGCCGTTCATGAGCAGAGAAAACTCGAAGCCGTCGACGCTCATGGAGGTGTCGACGGCGATAACCAGCTCGACCGATACCGGCGTTTTGCCATTGGCGCCAGCCATGGGCACGACGGCCAGCGCGATCCCCATTGCCCAGGCGATCCACCGCGCCGGCGAGCTGATATTCGCTTTTGCCCCTATCCGCCTGCCCCTCTTATGCCGCATCCTGAAATGGTAGCATGACGACCATTCGAACCACAGCAACCAGGGTGAGGGCCGATGGCCGAGGCGAAGCGGTCGCAGGTTAAATACGACCGCACCATTGTCACCGTCAGTGAACTGATCTGGGGCGAAGGTTTCCTGGCGCCCGGCGGCTCGGCGGCGGTTCATCCCATCGTCAAGGGCCTCGACCTCCAGGACCGCACAGTGCTCGACATCGGCTGCGGCGTCGGCGGTGTCGACCGGGTGCTGGCCGAGGACCACGGCTGCTTGGTCATCGGCCTCGACATCGTGCCCCTGCTGATCGATATCGGCCGCGCCCGCATGGACAAGGCCGGCCTCGCCGACCGGGTCGACCTGCGCCTGGTCGAGCCCGGCCCCCTGCCCCTCGAAGACCACTCGGTGGACGTGGTGTTCGGCAAGGACTCGTGGCTGCTGATCGACGACAAGCCGGCGTTCTTCGCCGAAGTGGTCCGCGTGCTCAAGCCCGGCGGCACGCTGGCGGCCAGCGAATGGATGGGCGACGGCCAATCGCCCAGCCCCGCCATGCAAACCTATTTCGACCTGCGCGGCATGAGCTACGAGTTGGTCACCGCCGAGACCTACGGTCGCCTGCTGGCAGACGCCGGCCTCACCGGGGTCGCGGTGAGCGATACGTCGGCGACCTATCGGGCCGAGGCGCGGCGCGAGCACAACCGCCTGAAAGGCGCCCTGCGCGAACCGATGATCGACGTCCTGGGGCCGGACAAGCAGGCCCATTTCGTGACCCAATGGGATGCCATGTGTAAGGTGCTCGACCTGGGCGAGCTCCGCACCGGGCATTTGCGGGCGCGCAAGCCGGATTAGCGCTCCCCCGACTCAAACCAGCGGAAGATCCAGGTGGCGAGGATGGCGCCGATCAGTTGGGCAGCGATGAAGGCCGGGGCGTCGGCCAGGCGGATGCCGGAGAAGGTGTCGGTGAAGGCGCGGCCGAGTGTCACCGCCGGGTTGGCGAAGGAGGTCGACGAGGTGTACCAGTAGCCCGCCGAAATAACCAAGCCGACCGCGTAGGGCACCGCGCCGGGACGCCAGCGCAGGCAGGCCAGGATAGTGCCGACCAGGGCCACGGTGGCGACCACCTCGGCCAGCCACATACCGGGCGCGGCCCGCATGGTGGTCGAGTGCTGGATCAGCGGCTCACCGAACATGACATGGGCGAGGCCGACGCCGATGAGGGCGGCAATCACCTGGACCGCCCCATAGGCCACGGCGTCGCGGCCGGCGATGCGCCGGCGCAGGACAAACGCAAGCGTCACCGCTGGGTTGAAATGAGCCCCGGAGATCGACCCGAACACCAGGATCAGCACCGCCAATATGGCGCCGGTGGCCGCCGTGTTGGCGAGCAGCGCCACCGCATCGTTGCCGCCGGCCAGGCGCTCGGCCATGATTCCCGAACCGACCACGCCAGCCAGCAGGGCGGCGGTGCCCAGACCTTCGGCCGCGAGCCGGTGGCCGAGGCCAAATTTTGGCGGCGACTGTTCGGTCATGGCGTTGCTCAGGCGCCGATGGCGGCAAGCTGTTGCTTCAAATCGACCGTCTCCAATGGCAGCGCCACCAATTGCTTCACCCGAGCTTCAATCTGGCCGTAGACAGCGGCGTACTCAGCGTGGGTCTCGGCGTCCGAGCCGCTGAAGGCGGCGGGGTCGCGGAACGGCCAATGGGCGGTCAGCGGAGCGCCGGGCCAGACCGGGCAGACCTCGGCGGCGGCCAAGTCGCATATGGTAATTACGACATCCATGATCGGCGCTTTCGCGCCGCCGAATTCGTCCCAGC
>JAYZAP010000020.1:0-6867 GCA_036339655.1 Pseudomonadota bacterium
CCCATTCGCAAGGTCATGCCCAACCTGGGCGGCCTCGACATTTCGCCCATCGTGCTGATCCTCGGTTTGGTCTTCCTGCGAAATCTCATCCACTACGATATCGGGCCCGCGCTACGTTGAATTCGGAGCCCCTCGCGACTACCGACAAGGGCCTGCGGATCGCCGTGCGACTGACGCCGCGGGCGTCCAGGGCCGGTACCGACGGCGTCAGGCTTGACGCGGCAGGCCATGCTTACCTACAAGTGCGCGTCACCGCGCCGGCCGAGGGCGGCAAGGCCAACGCGGCGTTGCTCAAACTGCTGGCCAAGGCCTGGAGCGTGACGCGATCCGACCTCGCCATTGTCGCCGGCGCCAAGGAGCGCCGTAAAACCGTGGCCTTGGCGGGCGATCCGTCCGCCCTCGGCCCACGTCTAACACGCTGGTTTAATAGCGAAAACGGGAGTTGAACCAAGTATGACCGAAGCTGCCATCATCGACGGCAAGGCGTTCGCCGCCGGCCTGCGCGAAAAAATCGGTCGCGACGTCGCCGCCCTCAAGCAAAGCGACGGGATTACCCCGGGGCTCGCCGTGGTTCTGGTCGGCGAGGATCCGGCCAGTCAGGTCTATGTCCGCAACAAGGGTAAGTCGACGGTGGAAGCCGGCATGCACAGCCTCGAGTTCCGCATGGACGACAGTGTCAGCCAGGCCGAGGTGCTGGCCAAGGTCCATGTGCTCAACGGCGACGACACGGTCGACGGCATTCTGGTGCAACTGCCGTTGCCCGATCACATCGATTCCGACGCGGTACTCGCCGCCATCGACCCGGCCAAGGATGTCGACGGTTTTCACGTCACCAACGTCGGCCGCCTTTCGACCGGCCAGGACGCTCTGGTGCCCTGTACGCCGCTCGGCTGCGTCATGATGCTGAAGCACCGCCTGGGTGACCTCAAGGGCCTCGAAGCGGTCATCGTCGGGCGCTCCAACATCGTCGGCAAGCCCCTGGCGCAGTTGCTGCTGGCCGAGCACTGCACGGTGACCGTAGCCCATTCACGGACCAAGGGCCTGCCCGCCGTGTGCCGCCGGGCCGACATTCTGATCGCCGCGGTGGGACGGCCGGAAATGGTTCGTGGCGACTGGGTCAAGCCCGGCGCGACGGTCATCGATGTGGGCATCAACCGCATCGAGCGCGACGGCAAGAACAAGCTGGTCGGCGATGTCGCCTTTGACGAGGCCAAGGCGGTGGCCGGGGCCATCACGCCGGTGCCCGGCGGTGTCGGCCCCATGACCATCGCCTGCCTGCTGCACAACACGGTGACCGCCGCTTGCCGGCGCCATGGGGTCGCCCATCCCGAGGTCGATTGAGGTGGACGATTGAGGCGGGCAAGGGGAGGCCATGACCGGTAGCCTTCCAGCGCTGGCCGCGGCGGCGGTGTTTTTCGTCGCCAGTCATTTTGGGCTGTCCCACGCCACCATACACGGCGCTATGGTCGGGCGCCTGGGCGAGAAGCCGTTTCGCGCCATCCACGGGGTTATCGACCTGGCCGCCCTGGCCTGGCTGGTCCTGGCCTATAACGGCGACCGTTACGTCTAGCTTTGGCTGCCGGCCATGACGGCCCGCCACGTGCCCCTGGCGGTCATGCCTGTGGCCGCCGTTCTGCTGGTTTGTGGCCTCACCACCCGCAACCCCATAGCCATGTACTGGGACAAGCTGGCGGCCGGCGAGCCGGTGCCCAGTATCCTCAAGGTCACCCGTCATCCGGTGATGTGGGCCGTCGCCCATATGGCACACTACGGCGACGTGGTGTCGATTATCTTCTTCGCCGCCTTCGCGGTCATGGCCGTGGCCGGCATGGTTGCCATCGACCGCCGGCGCAGCCGCCTCATGGGTGCCGACTGGCAGGCCATCGCCGCGACCACATCGACTCTGCCGTTTGCCGCTCTGTTGCGCGGTCGAACTAGGCCCGAATTCAGCGAAATCAGTGTTTGGCGCATCCTCGGCGGGGTAGCTCTCTAGGAAATTCTGTTGGTCGCCCACGGACCGGTAATCGGCCTGGCGGTCTTGCTCCATAGATTTAGGATCATTTGGTTGATCTTAATTGGTTTTTCCGGCATAATAGGGTCACTATAATGACCGTATTTCTTGCGAAATGGAAAACCTCAGCGAAACCGCGGTTCAGCGACGGCTCGAATTAGACAATCCCTGGTGGAGCGGCGGCGGTGTCGGACCGTCGATAGGGGAAAATCTTCCCCGCAGGGCGTTTTTCGAGGCCTTTGTCCGGCTGGTAACCGGGGGCGGCTCGGTCCGGCCTGTGGTCCTCATGGGCGCCAGGCGTATGGGCAAGACCGTGATGATGCGCCAGACCATCGGCCATCTGCTCGCCCAGGGCACGCCGCCCGGAGCCATCACCTATGTTGGGCTGGCCTCGCCAGTGTTTGCCGGCGCGGCCCTTGCGGACGTGCTCAACAGGGCCGGCGATCGGCGGCGCTATCTATTCCTCGACGGCCTCGAGTATCGCCCCGGCTGGCACGGAGAGGTCGCCGAATTGATGGCGGACCAGCCGCGGTTGCGCGTGGTGGCAGCGACCGCAGCCGCGATGTCCGGCCGGTTTACCAGATTGTTGCTGCCGCCCCTGACCTTTGCCGAGTACCTGGCGTTTTCCCGGCGCGAACGAGCCCTGGGCCTCGAACCGGTTGGCGCCGGGCATCCGTCCCGGAGAGCGGCCGGGGAGCTCAACGACGCCTTCATCGACTATCTCAATCACGGTGGTTTCCCCGACAGCGCCGTGGCCGATGCGGCTATCGAAGCGGGGGCCGACGCGGGTCAGGTCGTCACCGGCGCCCTGGTCAACGACCTGCCCGGCCTTCACGGCATAGCTGACAGTAGGGACCTCAACCGCCTGTTCACTGCCCTGGCCCTCAATACCGGGGGCGAGGTCAGACTCACCGGGCTCGTCCGGTTTACCGGCCTGGCCAAGAATACCCTCAAACGCTATCTCGACTTTCTCGAGGCGGCGTTTCTCATTCGCCGGGTCCACCGGGTCGATGGTGCCGCCCGTCTTTTTGAGCGGGCGGTCGCCTTCAAGGTCTACGTCACCAATCCGAGCCTGCGCGCGGCGCTGTTGGGGCCGGTGAGCGCCGATGACCCGGTCATGGGGCGCCTCGCCGAGACCGGCGTAGTCAGCCAATGGCTCCATGCCCATTGGGCGGCCGAGCGCAGCGCCTATGCTCGCTGGCCCGGCGGCGCGGTCGATTTCGTCGAACTCGACCTGCCCAGCGGCGCGCCGCAGATGGCGGTCGACGTCATGTGGGACGAGCATGGTCTCGGTGAGCCCGAGGCCCTGGCCGCCTTCGTCGGCTTCGCCCGGACCAATGGGGTCCCGGTCAACTACGTATTGACCCGCACCCGCAGCGGCCGCACAGATATCGCCGGCACCACGGTGGACATAGAGCCGGTCAGCCGCTTCTGCTATCGCATCGGCCGCCAGATTGCCAACTTCAGTGTAACCACGGGGTTGTAATACCATTGGTCATAACTGACCGATGGGCGTTCAATCGTCACGCAGGCTGCCGCCGAGCGGCCGGCGGCCCCTTTTGGGGGATGAAACAAAATGTTAGGTTCTGGACCAATCAGTCTTGCCGCTGTTTCAACAGCTTGAGCCGTAGCGCATTGAGCTTGATGAAGCCCTCAGCGTCCTGCTGGTTATAGACCTCGTCCTCCTCGAAGGTGACGTGGGCCTCGCTGTAGAGGCTGCCCGGCGCCTTGCGACCGACGACGGCGACCGAACCCTTGTAGAGCTTGAGTCGCACCGTGCCGGTGACGTTGGACTGGCTTTGATCAATGGCCGCCTGGAGCATTTCCCGCTCCGGCGAGAACCAGAAGCCGTTGTAGACCAGTTCGGCGTACCGTGGCATGAGCTCGTCCTTGAGGTGGGCGGCACCGCGTTCCAGGGTGATGCTCTCCATGCCGCGGTGCGCCGCATGAAGCACGGTGCCGCCGGGAGTCTCGTATATGCCGCGGGACTTCATGCCGATGAAGCGGTTTTCCAGCAAATCAAGCCGGCCGACCCCGTGGGCGCCGCCGACCTCGTTGAGCCGGGTCAGAAGGCCGGCCGGGCTCATGGCCTCGCCGTCCACCGACACCGCGTCGCCACGCGCGAAGCCGATCTCCAAGTCGAGGGGGGTATCCGGGGCGTCCTCGGGCGCCGTGGTGCGCTGGTAGACCATGGGGTCGGCCTCGGCCCAGGGGTCCTCCAGGGCCTTGCCCTCGGTCGACAGGTGCAACAGGTTGGCGTCGACCGAATAGGGCGCCTCGCCGCGCTTATCCTTGGCGATGGGAATTTGGTGCCTTTCGGCGTAATCGAGCAGCCGGGTGCGCGAGCCCAGGCCCCATTCGCGCCACGGCGCGATCACCCTGATGTCCGGGTTGAGTGCGTAGTAGCTGAGCTCGAAACGGATCTGGTCGTTGCCCTTGCCGGTGGCGCCGTGGGCCACCGCGTCGGCCCCAGTGGCGGCGGCGATCTCGATCTGGCGCTTGGCAATGAGTGGCCGGGCGATCGAGGTGCCGAGAAGGTAGACGCCCTCGTAGAGGGCGTTGGCGCGGAACATGGGAAATACGAAATCGCGCACGAACTCTTCGCGCAGGTCGTCAACGAAGATCTCCGTGCAGCCGGCCATGGCGGCCTTCTTGCGTGCCAGTTCCAGGTCCTCGCCCTGGCCGAGATCGGCGGTGAAGGTCACCACTTCGCAACGGTAGGTCTCCTGCAGCCACTTGAGAATGACCGAGGTATCGAGCCCGCCCGAATAGGCCAGCACCACCTTGTTTACGGTATCGCTCATGTCGATTATCCCCAGCACCTTGAAAACGGCGCGCAGTATAGGCTTTCGCTGCGCTCCGGCAAGCCTGGTGAACAGTGTAATTTGGTGGCGAAGGCGGCCGGCGTCTGGGCACACCAGGCGGCCAGCGCCCGGGCCAGGCGATGACCCGGCGCGTCCGGTCCGTCACTCTCGCGCAACGCCGCTTCACGACCCGCGACACCGGAAAGGTCAGGCGCATTGCCCAGGATCCGCGCGCCTGCCTCAGCGTCTCCGAGGCTTGGGTCACGTTCGAGGTCACGGTGGAAATCCTCGACGATGGAGGCCTAGAACTCGCCTGCCGCCTTGCCAAGCTCTACTACGAGCCGGAACCGGCCAGCCGGACCATCGACGTCTGGACAAAGGCCGGCAACCGGGTCCTGCTCGAGCTGACGCCGACACGCATCCGCTCGCAACACCATTGAACGTGGATATTTATCCGGCTTCGGTCTTGCGCGCCTTCTTCGCCCGCTCACTGGCCGATTTTAGCTGGCCGCAGGCGGCCATGATGTCTTCGCCTCGGGGGACGCGGACCGGGGACGAGTAGCCGGCCTTGTTGACGATGGCAGCGAAGGTGGCGATGGCCTCGTTGGAGGAGCGCAAGTAGGGCGCGCCGGGCCAGGGGTTGAAGGGGATCAGGTTGACCTTGGCGGGGATGCCGGCGATTAGCTTGACCAGGGCGCGGGCCTGGGCCGGGGAGTCGTTGACGCCGTTGAGCATGATGTATTCGAAGGTAATGCGCCGGGTGTTGCCCCCCGCCGGGTAGTCGCGGCAGGCTTGCATCAGCTCGGCGATGGGGTATTTGCGGTTCAGCGGCACCAGTTCGTCGCGCAGGGCATCGTCGGTGGCGTGAAGCGAGACCGCCAGGTTGACGCCAATCTTGTCGCCGCAAGGCGCCATCATGGGTACCACCCCGGCGGTCGACAGGGTAATGCGGCGCTTGGAGATGGCGATGCCTTCCGGGTCCATGGCGATGTCCAGCGCCTGGGCCACGGCGTCGAAGTTGTACAGCGGCTCACCCATGCCCATGACCACGATGTTCGACAGCATGCGGCCTTGCTTGGGCGACGGCCATTCGCCCAGGGTGTCGCGGGCGAGCATGATCTGGCCGACAATCTCGGCGGCGTCCAGGTTGCGCACCAGTTTCTGGGTGCCAGTGTGGCAGAACCGGCAGGTCAGGGTGCAGCCGACCTGGGACGAAATGCATAGGGTGCCGCGGTCACTCTCGGGGATGTAGACGCATTCGACCTCGTGGCCGTCGACCAGCCGCAGCAACCACTTGCGGGTGCCGTCGGCGGACAACTGGGTGGTGGTGACCAAAGGCCGGCCAATCACGAAGTTTTCCGTCAGGGTCGCGCGAAAGGCCCTCGACAGGTTGGTAATCTCGTCGAAGTCGGTGACCCCGCGATAATAAATCCAATGCCACAACTGCTTGGCGCGGAACGGTTTCTCGCCCAGCGCCGCCATTTCATCGGCGAGCAGGGCGTGGGACAGCCCGACCAGATTGAGGCGCCCGTCAGCAGCCCGCTGAGGCGGCGGGGCGAAGACGGCGGGGGTGCGGACGAGGGGTGCAGCGGCCGAGGTGGTCAGATCTGTCATCGCCGCCCTCATATACGGCGCGGCGCCGGCGCCGTCAAAGCACCTGTATAAGGGCGCCCTGCAGGCCTGGTTGATGGCCCGGTGGGCGGCGGTGAAGCCGAGCAGTGAATAGGTGTCCTTGGTCTTGGTACCGCGCCACGAACGGCCGTGGATAATCATCTTGGAACCCTCCCGCATGATCCGCACCAGGGCCTTGTCGTCGGCGGAGTCTGTGGCCCAGGCGGTTTCCTCGTGGGTGAACATGTCGAACTTGTTGCCGCCGATGACGACCTCGGCGGTCGAGCCTTCCTTGTAGCGGTAACCGGTGTGGATGCTGACCACGTTGAAGGATTTTGCCCCCGGCCGGTGGGTCACCATGGTGTAGATTTCACCACGCTTGGTGTATTCGCCTTCGTCTTTGGTCGGCTTGCTCGCCATGTAGCAGACCTTGGTCGCCCC
>JAYZAP010000021.1:0-2849 GCA_036339655.1 Pseudomonadota bacterium
CGGTCGCGTTTTTTGGCGGGTCCACCGGTCTGGCCGAATGCATGGTCGCGCTGTTGTCCCAAATGAGAATGTCGCCGGGGCGATGTTGGTGGGCATAGCAGAAGGCATCTTCGATGGCGTGAAGCTTGAGACGGCGGACCAGGGTATGGGCCGCCGCCGGGTCCATGCCGTCGACCGCGATGATTGACCCGGCCGGGGAGTAAAGCGCCCGGCGTCCGGTCACCGAATGGGGTCGCGCTAGTGGGCGGGTCACTGGCGGCGGCAGATTGGCGATGGTCTCGTCGCTCATCTTGTGTACCGGATACTCCCAGTCCTCGACGCCGCCGATGATGTCGCGGGTGCCGGAATAGCAGTGTCGGGCCACGAGCGGTTCGATTTCGCTCTTTGTCGCTTTGTCGAGAGCGTCATAGGCGGCCTGCATGTCGGCAATGACCGTCTCGCCACCGGTGGCAGGGGCCTGCAGGCAATAGAGCATGGTCGCCGCGTCGGCGTCGGGCTCGGCGGCGCAGTCGGTGTGCCAGAAGGCGGCGCCGTTGCGGTATTCGTCGCGGCTCAACAGGTCGCCGATGTTGCCGACCATGCCCATGCCGGGAATGCCGGGAATATCCAAGGGCGACGCCGCGTCGCCGACCCGGGGGTCGCCCCATTGGTTGGCGAAGGCGGCGAAGGCGTCCGGTGAGGGATGCTGGCCGCGCAGCAACAAAAAGCGGTATTCGAAGAAGGCATCGGCGAGGGCGGCCATGATGTCGGGCGCCACCGGCTCGGCCACGTCGAGGCCACCGACCTGGACGCCGAAATCGCCCGGCAACGGGGTGAGGGTGAGGGAGGTGCTGGCCATGGGCAACTATACGCCGACCTCGACCACGGTTGCATCAGCGTTGGCAATCGCCCAGGCGCAGGTGGCGCCGAGGTCCTCGCGGGCGTGCTTCGCCAGTTCCTCGGCGGCGTTGGTCAGGCGTTCGGTGCCGTCGTCGGCCAGGGTCTGGAGCACCACCGTGGCGTCCCGGGTGGTTGGCAGGATACGGCTGCGGGCGTCCTGGCGCCAGTTCCAGCGGCGGCACAGCACATGGGCCTTGTCGGCCAGCACCACCTCTCCGGGCTTGGGCGGGTCGTCGCTATGTGGGTCGCCGGCTAGGTCGCGGAAGCCGTCGCCGGGTCGGCTGTGACGGAACGCCAGGGGCGGCGTCAGTGCGGCCAGGTCATCCGCCCCGACCGGGATGCGGTATTTGATGCTAAGCGAATTGTAGAGGTCGACCAGGGGCAGCACCCGGGGCAGGCCGTCGCCGCGTTTAACGCGCCGCAGTAGGGCCTCGCAGGCGTTGCGATAGCTGGTCTTCTTGACGCCGAACTGGCGGTAGGCGCCGCGCCACTGCTGGATTTCGATGTGGTCGGCGACCTCGCGGTCGCCCATCAATTCGATGGCCTCGGCGTCGGCGGTGGCGGCGAGTTGCTCAATGCCCGGCCCACAATCGGCTGGCGCGGCCATGCCGCCAATCACCGCGAAGGCAACCTGGAACGCCGGGTAGTCGCCGATGACATCCTGGATATCGAGGGTAACCACGGCTACCAGCCGAGGCCGTGCTGGATGTGGTAGGGCTGGCGGGCGAGGCCGACGCAGTAATGACCCACGTGGTCCTCCAGGGCCGTGGTCAGCTCGCGAGTCTCGGCGGTGGCGCCGCGCAGGCGCTTGACCGCGGCCTCGGCATCGGCCATGAGCTTGCCAAGGTCGAAGGTGGTGAAGCGGCGCTCATCAAACACCATGCGGCCGCCTACCATGACGCTGGCCACGGCGCTGGAATCCTCCGTATGGACAATCTGGTTGGTCGGGTCGTTGAACGGCACGAAGTTGATGTTGTCCAGGTCGAGAAACACCATGTCGGCCTTGTAGCCGACTCCTAATTGTCCGATGGAGTCGATCATACCTAGTGCCTGTGCGCTGCCCCGGGTCGCCGCCGTCAGCACTTCGTCGGTCGACAGCCAAGTGTCGTAGTCGGGCGAACGGACCCGCGAGGCGAAGGAGGCGATGCGGGTGGCGTCGAACATGTTCTGGTTGTCGGAGCAGTTGGAGCCGTCGGTGCCGATGCCGACGTTAACCCCGGCTGCCAGCATGTCCCGCACCGGGGCGATGCCCGAACCGAGGCGCATGTTGCTGCCCGGATTGTGGGCCACCGAGGCGCCGTTGTCGGCCATACGTTTGATGTCGTCGCCGTCCAGCCACACCGAATGGGCGCCGGTGAAATGGGGGCCGAGAAAACCCAGACCGTCAAGATGAGCGGTCAGGGTCTTGCCGTATCGCGTGATGCCCGACAGCGCCTGAATCTTCGATTCCGCCAGATGCATGTGCAGGCCGACATCCGCCTCAGTGGCCAGATCACGGCAGGCAGTGATGAACTCGTCGCTGCAATGAAGCGGGATGGTCGGGGCCAGGGCCGGGCACACCTGGCCACGATCCTGGCTCCAGTTGTGGATCAGGTCGCGGGCCGCCGCCAGGCTTTCCTCATAAGGTGCCGCCTTGAATTGATCGACCCGCTTGCGCAAGCCGTCGGGCAGGGCATCCATGAGTCCGGGGACCGCTTCGAAAAACAGTTTATCCGCCATCATCGGCGCGACCACCGCGCGGATGCCAGTGTCCGCATAGGCCTGGGCCACCGACCCCATGCCTTCGGTGGTAGGCAGCGGGAGCTCGAAATAAAGATCATAGCAGGCGGTGCAGCCCTTGGTGATCATGTCGGCGGCGTTGAGCTGGGCCGCCAGATACTTGTCGCTGTGAATGCGGCTACCCGTGATCCACGGCCCGGCGTTGAGCAGCAGCTCAAGCGTCCAGCGGTCACCCATGCCCTTGGCCAGGG
>JAYZAP010000022.1:0-2560 GCA_036339655.1 Pseudomonadota bacterium
ACGAACTCGGCGTCGCCTATCGCCATTACCACGCCGCCGTCATGTATGTGGTGCTGACCGGTCCGGATATCGACGACCGTCACTTGGCTATGCACGAGGCTTGTGTCGCGGCGCTCGATGCTTGCGGCTACACCATGGGCGCCACCTGGCCGCCGACCTGGATGGAGCAGCCCATGATCGTCGCCGGCAGTCCAGTAGTGATCGAGGAGAGCATGACGTTCTTTACCCACATGATTTGCACTGACCAGACCACCGGCCTGCAAATGGCCTTGGGCGAGCAGGCCATCATCACTGCCGGCAAGCCGGAAATCATCACTCACGCGCCACGCCAACCGGTGATCAACAATCCCGCCTGATGGTGTAGACTGAAAGTCTTGTGGCAAGAGGAGGACGTAATGGCAGTCGCGGCAGAAACCAACACTATGACAACCGTCATGACATCGGTGCCCTACGCATTCGATGAGGGCGCGGTCAAACACCGCCTCGGGCTGATCACCCTGGCCTCGGACGAGACTACCGAACGGGATTTTCGCAATATGCTGCCCGAGGGTGCGGCCTACTACACCTCGCGGGTCCTCAGCGACCCGTCCGTCACCATCGAGACCCTGCGCGAAATCGGCCCACGCCTGGCTCATGCAGCCGAGACCATTCTGCCCGGCTCGCGACTTGATTCCATTGCCTATAGCTGCACCTCGGGCACGGTGGCGCTGGGCTATGACGAGGTTGCTGCCCAGGTCAACCGGGGCCGGCCCGGCGTGCCGGTGGTAACGCCGATTACCTCGGCCATCAAGGCGCTTGAGTTGATGGGCGCGAGGAAGATCACCCTGTTCACGCCCTACCTGGATTCGGTCAACCAGGCCATGCGCGGCTTCCTCGAAGACCACGGCATTGCGGTTCTCAACATCGGCGGCTTCGGCCTGGAATCCGACACCGACATGGCGCGCCTGCCGCCCGAGGCGATCCGCGCCGCCGCCGTGGCCTCCTGCCACCCGGACGCCGACGCCCTGTTCATTTCCTGCACCGCGATCCGCGCCGTGGAAATCCTCGAAGCCGCCGAGGCCGACCTCGGTAAACCGGTCCTCAGCGCCATCCAGACCCTGTTCTGGGAATCGCTCCGCCTGTCGGGCTACGACAAGCCCGTCGAGAAATTTGGGAGTTTGCTTAGGGCGTAACGAACTGCAAAAAAATTGTAGCACACCGGAGGAAACGCCATGAAAGCCGCCGTTCTGCGCGAAATCAACATGCCCCTCGAAGTCGAGGAGGTCCAGATTGACAACCCCAAGTCCCATGAGGTGCTGGTCCGCACCGCGGCCTGCGGCGTGTGCCGCAGTGATCTTCACTACATCACCGGCCATTATTCGGCGCCTAAACCAACCATCTTGGGTCATGAGTCCGCCGGCATTGTCGAGAAGGTTGGTTCCGAGGTGACCTACGTCAAGCCGGGCGACCACGTCATCACCTGCCTGTCGGTGTTCTGCGGCCACTGCGAGTTCTGCACCACGGGCCGGCCGTTCAGTTGCCAGAACCCGGAGGTGGCGCGCGGCGACGACGACGAGCCGCGCCTGCGCCAGAACGGCGGTGACATGCACCAGTTCTTCTCCCTGTCGTCCTTCGCCGAATACATGCTGATTCACGAGCACGCCCTGGTGAAGATCCGCGACGACATGCCGCTCGACCGGGCGGCACTGATCGGCTGCGGCGTCACCACCGGCTTCGGCGCGGTGATCAACACCGCCAAGGTCGAGGTCGGCGGCACCGTCGCGGTGATCGGCTGCGGCGGCGTCGGCCTGTCGGCCATCAACGGCGCCGCCATTGCTGGGGCCGGGCGCATCATTGCGGTCGATGTTAAGGGCTCAAAGCTTAACGTGGCCAAATATTTCGGGGCCACCGACGTGATCGATGCCAGCCAGACCGACCCGGTGGAGGCGGTCAGGGAACTGACCGGCGGCGGGGTTCAATACTCTTTCGAGGCGTTGGGTATGAAGGAAACCAGCGAACAGGCGTTCCGAATGATCGGCGTCTCGGGAGTCGCCACCATCATCGGCATGGTGCCCGAGGGTTTGATGCTCGACATCCCCGCCGACGACCTGCTCAACGACAAGACCCTCAAGGGCTCGAACATGGGCTCGAACCACTTCCGCGTCGATATGCCACGCTTCGTTGATTTCTATCTCTCGGGCAAGCTCAAGCTCGACGACATGATCAGCCAGCGCATCGGCCTCGGCGAGATCAACGAGGCGTTCGATGAAATGAAGGCCGGCGCGGTATCGCGTAGCGTCATTGTGTTCAATCAGTAGGGAGGCGGATCATTTCATCGGCCATACTGATAATCTCGGGGAAATAGTCGTCGTCGTGGGCGTGGCGGTTTTCCAGCACACTGAAGAAGACCACCATGGTTTCGCTGTCCGGGTCGGCCATCATGGACTGGCCGCCTAAGCCGGCATGGCCGAGCCAGCGGCCATTGGTGAAGGTGTGGTTGCTGTAGCGCACGGACTCACCCCAGCCCGCCACAAGGGTGCCGCACCCGCCGACCAGTCGCCTGGCGACCACCCCGGCCACC
>JAYZAP010000023.1:0-3860 GCA_036339655.1 Pseudomonadota bacterium
ATGAAGGTGGTCGGCGAGCGGTCGAAGACCACGTCCTTGAGGCCGCGGTGAATCTCGACCTTTGTCTCATTGTCGGTCATGTTTTAGCCTCCGCTAGTCGAGGATCAGAATGGACATCATTGAACGCCTGACCGCCACCGCCAAGGCGCGAAACGGAACCCTGGTGCTGCCCGAGGGCCACGACCCGCGCATTGTCGAGGCGGCCGGGCGTATCGCGAACGACGGCATCGCCCAGGTCGTGGTGCTTGATGCCGCCAGCCTTGGCGACGATGAACGCATTGAGGCATTCACCGACGCTTATTTGACGGCGCGGCCGGACAGTTCGGTCAATGTCGCCCGACGGCTGTTGCGCAAGCCACTCTATTTCGCCGCCATGATGGTCCGCGTGGGTGACGCCGACGCTATGGTCGCCGGCGCCGCCAGCCCGACCCGCCGGGTCATCGAGGCCGGGTTGCTCGGCATCGGCCTGGCGCCCGGCATCGACACTCCGTCGAGCTTCTTCCTCATGGAGGTCCCCGACTTCATTGGCCAGGGGCCGCGCCTGTTCATCTATGCGGACTGCGCTGTCAATGTCGACCCGGACCCGGCGCAGTTGGCCGACATCGCCCTGGCCTCGGCCGCCAGCGCCGCCCGCCTGCTCGATGAAGAGCCGCGCGTGGCCATGTTGTCCCTGTCGACCCGAGGCAGCGCCAGCCACCCCCGTGTCGACAAGGTGCGCGCCGCCCTGGATATCGCCCGGAAACGGGCCCCGGACCTTGCCATCGACGGCGAGTTTCAGGCCGACAGCGCCCTGGTGCCGGCGGTAGCGGCCGCCAAGGTCAAGGGCAAAAGTGCCGTGGCCGGCCGCGCCAACGTCCTGGTGTTTCCTGACCTGGATGCCGGCAACATCGCCTACAAGCTGACCCAGTATATGGCTGGTGCCCAGGCCATCGGCCCCATTCTTCAAGGGTTTGCCAAGCCGGTCAGCGATTTGTCCCGTGGCGCCACGGTCGATGATATCGTCTCGACCGCCATTGTGGTCATGGCCCAAGGTCAGGTGACCGAGTAGTCCTTGTACTTGTCGAGCAGGCGCACCGGTTTCTTGAGGGCGTCGCGGCGGAACGGGTCGCCGAGTTCCTCGGTCGCCATGATTTCAAGCACCGTACACTTGCCCGACGCGGTAGCCTGGCGCAGCGCGTCGCCGACCTCGTCCGGGTGGTCGACGGTGATGCCGTCGGCGCCGAAGGAGCGGGCGACCTCGGCCCAGCTCGGGTTCGATAGGTTGGTGCCGACGTAGCGGTCGTCGTAGAAGTCGACCTGGTTTTTCTTTTCGGCGCCCCATTGCTTGTTGTGGAAGACCACGGCGGTGACGGCGATGTCTTCGCGTACGCAGGTCAGCAGCTCGTTGAAACTGATGCCCCAGGCGCCGTCGCCCACATAGGCTACCGCAGGCCGGTCGGGGGCGCCGAACTTGCAGCCGATGGCTGTCGGGAAGGCATAGCCGCAATTGCCGAAACTCATGGCGGCGAAGAAGCTGTTGGGCTCGTTGAAGCGCAGGTAGCTGTTGGACACCGAGCAGATGTTACCGATGTCGGTGGAGACCATGGCGTTCTTGGGCATGGCCTTTTCAAGCTCGCGCAGCAGGCGGCGTGGCGCCACCGGGGTGCCGTCGTCCTGACCCCAGGTGTTGAGTTCGGCCTCCCAGTCGTTCTTCTGGCGGGTCATCTCGGCCATGCGGTCGTCGCTGTTACCGTGACAGGCAAGAGGCTGGTTGCGCAGGCGGGTAACCAGATCGGCGGCGGCCAGCCCGGCATCGCCGAGCACGCCCACATCGATGCTCTTGACCAGGCCGAGAACCCGGTGATTGACGTCGACCTGAATAATCTTGGCGTCCTTGGGCCAATAGTCGATGCCGTGTTGAGGCAAGGTGCCAAACGGTCCCAGCCGAGTGCCCAGGGCCAGGACCACGTCGGCCTGGGCAATGGTTTTCATGGCCGCCTTGGAGCCCTGGTAACCGAGTGGCCCCATCCACAGCTCGTGGTCCGACGGGAAGGAGTCGTTGTGGAGATAGGTGTTGCAGACCGGCGCCTTGAGCAGTTCCGCCAGCTCAACCGTCGCGGCCTGGCCGTTGCCCATGTTGATGCCGCCGCCGGCCAGGATGACCGGGAAGTTGGCCTCGGCCAACATGTCGGCCGCCGCCGCCAGGCTTTCGGGTCCGCCGACGCCCCGCTCGATGCGCTGAGGCGTTGGGATGTCGACGTCGATTTCACCATAAAACTCATCGCGCGGAATATTGACCTGGACCGGCCCGCGCTCGGCCATGGCCAGGTCGAAGGCGCGACTCATCTGTTCGGCGATGCGGTCGCCGCGGCGGATGTCCGCCTGGTACTTAGTAATTTTCGAGAAAATGGGGATCTGGTCGGTTTCCTGGAAGCCGCCCAGACCCATGCTCTTAGATCCGGTCTCGGGGGTGATGCAGACCACCGGCGAGTGGGCCCAGTAGGCGGCGGCCACGGCGGTCACGTAGTTGGTGATGCCCGGGCCGTTTTGGCCGATGCAGACGCCATGGCGGCCGGTAACCCGCGAATAGCCGTCGGCCATGTGGCCTGCGCCCTGCTCATGGGCAACGGCGATAAACTTGATGCCGGCGGGTTCAAAAATGTCGAGGGCATCCATATAGGCCGAGCCAACAATGCCGAAGACGTACTCGACGTTGTTGGCGACCAGGGTTTCGACGAACGCTTCGCTCGGTGTCATACGGGTCATGGTGCTATCCAAATGGTGCCGGGAAGGTTCGGCGGGTTTATCAGTGGCTAGGTCAATCTTATTATGGTCTCCCCAAACCGTCCACAAGTGCCAAATTCTTGTGCCACCGACAAAAAAGAAGGGCCGCGACAAGCGCGACCCTTCCATGCGTGGCCCCAAAGTGGAGCCGGACGTGTTGGCTGGCGGACTAGAAGTCCATGCCACCCATGCCGCCCATTCCACCACCCATGCCCGGAGGGCCGCCGGCCCCGCCCATCATGGGATCTTTCTTCTCGGGACGATCAGCAATCATCGCCTCGGTGGTGACCAGGAGGCCGGCGATCGAGGCCGCGTCCTGCAGCGCGATACGCACCACCTTGGTGGGATCGACGATGCCCGCCTTGAACATGTCGACATACTTCTCGGCCTGAGCGTCGAAACCACGGCTCTGGTCCTTGCCCTCGAGAAGCTTGCCGGCGACCACGGCGCCGTCGACACCGGTATTCTCGGCGATCTGCCGAACCGGGGCCTCGAGCGCCTTGCGGACGATCTTGATACCGACGTCCTGGTCGCTGTTTTCGCCCGAAAGCTTGGTGAGCGAGCGAGTGGCATAGAGAAGCGCCACGCCACCGCCGATGACGATGCCTTCCTCGACCGCTGCGCGGGTCGAGTTCAGCGCGTCTTCGACCATGTCCTTGCGTTCCTTGACCTCGACTTCGGTCGCGCCGCCAACCTTGATGACGGCAACGCCGCCGGCCAATTTGGCCAGCCGCTCCTGAAGCTTCTCTCGGTCGTAGTCCGATGAGGTCTCATCGACCTGGGCGCGGAGGTGCGCGCAACGGCCGGTGATCTCCTTCTTGACGCCGGCGCCACCAACGATGGTGGTGTTCTCCTTCGAGAGCTCGATGCGCTTGGCGGTGCCAAGCATTTCGGTTGTAACGTTCTCGAGCTTGATGCCGAGGTCTTCGCTGATAACCTGGCCGCCGGTGAGGATCGCGATGTCCTCGAGCATGGCCTTGCGACGATCACCGAAGCCGGGAGCCTTGACGGCACAGACATTCATATTTCCGCGGAGCTTGTTGACGACCAGCGTGGCCAGAGCGTCCCCGTCCACATCCTCTGCAATGATCAGAAGC
>JAYZAP010000024.1:0-2087 GCA_036339655.1 Pseudomonadota bacterium
CCCCGCCGGCGACCCTCGGCGACCTGGTGCGGGAACGGGCCGAGACCCTGGGTGACCAGGTCGCCGCCGATTGGTTCCAGGACGACCGGCGCCTGACCTACCGCGCGCTCCATGAGCAGGCCGACCGGCTGGCGTCGACTCTGTTGCCGATCGGCGTGCGCAAGGGCAGCCACGTGGCGGTGATGCTGCCGAATATTCCCGAAACCATGATTACCTGGACCGCCATCGGCCGCCTCGGCGCGGTCATGGTGCCGATCAACACGCGATACACCGCCACCGAACTGGCCTACGTGCTCAACGATTCCGACGCCCAGTACCTAGTCATTGAAGAGAGCTATCTTTCCGTACTCGAGGCCATGGCGGAACGCCCCGCCATGATCGCCGACAGCAATATTATTGTCGTCGGCGCGGCGGCAGGCGAGCGCCACCATTGGTCGGCCCTGGTCGCTCAGGGCGGCCATCCATTCGAACCACCTGTCGAGGTCACCGGGTCCGACCTGCTCAACATTCAATACACCTCGGGCACCACGGGGTTTCCCAAGGGCTGCATGCTGAGCCACGACTACTGGATTCGCACCGGCTATTCCCTGGCGGTCACCCGCGGCGACGACCACAGCATTCGCAACGTACTGGTGTGGGCGCCGTTCTTCTACATGGACGGCATGTGGCAGATCCTGTCGTCGTTCTTCCTCGACGCCACCGCCTATGTGGCCCGGCGCATGAGCATGACTAGCTTTTTGGATTTGCTGCGCGACTACCAGATCCATGCCTGCGCTTTCCCCGAACTGGCGCTCAAGGCTCACCCGCCGTCGCCGGCGGACGATGAACTTGTCCTAGAGTACGTCTACGCCTTCGGCTGGCGGCCGGAATCGAAGCGCGCGGCCGAGGCGCGTTTCGGCTTCCGTGCCCGCGACGGCTACGGCATGACCGAGCTCGGCACCGCCACCATAACGCCCATCGCGGCCGGCGAGAAGAATTTCGAGCGGACCTGCGGCCTGGCCATCCTGGACCGCCAACTGAAAGTCATGGACGAGGCCGGCGTCGAGGTTGCGCGCGGCGAGACCGGCGAGCTGTGGGTCACGGGCCCGGGTATTCTGTGGGGCTACTACAAGCGCCCGGCGGCCAACGCCGAGGCCTTTCGCGGCGCCTGGTTCTGCACCGGCGACATCGTTCGCCAGGACGAGGCCGGCTACTTCTTCATCGTCGGACGCATGAAGGAAATGGTCAAACGCTCGGGCGAAAACGTCGCCGCCCGGGAAGTCGAAGCGGTGCTGAACGAAATCGACACCATCGCCGAATCCGCCGTCATCCCGGTCCCCGACGAGAAGCGCGGCGAGGAGGTCAAGGCCTGCATCCGTCTGCCGGAAGGCGTCAGCCCGGACGACATCCCGCCCCAGGCCATCCTTGACCATTGCAAACAGCATCTGGCGGTCTTCAAGCTGCCGCGATACATCGCCTACATGGACGGCGATTTCCCCCGTACCCCCACCGGCAAGGTCGCCAAGCAGCGCCTTATCGCGGCGGCCACGGATTTGCGGGTCGGGACCTATGATGTGGTGGATGACATTTGGCGTTGAGTGCAACGGACTGTAGGTTTCCATAATGACCACCAGCGACTGCGCATCGACAATCGTCCGCCCACCGGCGCGCCCTGGCATGCCTGTCGTGGACCCGGCCTGTTGGGCCGACCCGGACCTAGCTACCCGGGGCGTCGGGGTGTGAAGGACGTGATGGAGGTGGCGCACGAACGGGTATACGAGATGATGTCGGGACATTTTTCGACCTATATCGATCCCAAGATCGACGCCCAGATTCGCCAGCGCTATCCGATCCGTTTGCCCGAGGATGCCCTGCGGGCGGAAACCAGCCGCTGGAAAGCGGCCTGAAATAGGAAATGACTCGATGACAACCGGATTTTTGTTTGATGAACTATATCTCTGGCACGACACCGGAAGCGCTGCCAGTTGGGCGCCGCCGGGAGGGTTCGTGCAGCCGGAGGCTCATGTGGAGAATCCAGAAACCAAGCGGCGGCTGAAGAACCTGCTCGAGGTCAGCGGCCTCTCCGACCATCTGGTGACCATCAAACC
>JAYZAP010000025.1:0-3724 GCA_036339655.1 Pseudomonadota bacterium
CAATGGTCGGTGTGCTCGAGTTTGGCCTCTTCGAGCATGATGTGAATCTTCTGCCCGTTGGGCGTGGCGCATGTGTAGAGGTCGATCATGGTGGCATCCCCGCGCGATTGGCTTTCATGGTTATCAGGTTCATGAACTAAGGCATAGCCGGGCGGATTCAACTGTCGGTCAGTAGACGAAACCGGCCGCGAGGCGCAGAATTTTCTCACGTGGTCACTCAACGGATCACGCCATAGCCGCCGTAATGCCTTTACGGCGACCCTCTGTGAGCATCCCGTCGCGGCCTTCGGGAACAGCGCCGGCATTACACAGGGATACAAAGCGACGAGCGGGAGCCTCCCACGAGGCTCCCGTATCATGATTCTGGGGCTCTGGTCTTACAGCTTCAGACCCAGCTTGCGGCCCTCATAGATCGCCATGCCGGCGGTCCGGGCCGACACCGTGTCGCCGACGGCGTGGATTTCCATGGCAGAATCCGACAATTCTTCCTGGAGGGAATTGGCGGCGTTGTTGGTACAGGCCATGACCAGGGAGTCGAACTCGCGGGTTTCCTCGTCGCCGGTATAGAGATTGAGGAACGTCGCGGTATTGCCCTCCCACTTGGTCACCGCCGTGGCCAGCACGGTCTCGACACCCATCTTCATGAAGCGCTCGCGGGTGGTGTCGGCGGTGCGGCTGTTCTCGAGCTGCCCAGCGGCCATTTCCGAGCCGGTCACCAGGGTGACGTTGTGGCGCTGCTCGGCAAGGTAAAGCGCGGTGCCGCTGGCCGGCCACCAGCCGTTGATACCGTCGAGCAGCAGCACGTTGGTACCCGGCGTCACCGTGCCCTCCAGCACGTCGTGGATGGTGCAGACATTATCCTGATCGGCGCCCGGCAGCTTGTCCACATGAGGCAGGGTTCGCTGATAACCGTCCCGTGACGGCGTCGAGCCGGTGCACAGCACCACCGCGTCGGCACCCGAGGCCTCGATGTCCTCGGCGCTCAACTCGGTGCGCAGGTCGACCTGGACCTGGAGTTCCTCGAGCTGCTTGATGCACCAGTTGAGGAAATAGTTGATCTCGCCGCGCTCGGGCTGGCCGCCGGCAAGGCGGAACTGGCCGCCGAGCTCGCCGGTCTTCTCGACCAGCCGCACCTTGTGGCCGCGGGCGGCCGTGACCCGCGCGGCCTCGAGCCCGGCCGGACCGCCACCGACCACCAGGATCTGGCGCGGGGCCTCGGCGTCGGGCGATGAATCACCGTTCCACTCGTACTCGCGGCCCACCGAAGGGTTGACCACGCAGGAAATCCAGTTCTCCCGCAGGCGCCGGCCGATGCAGAACTGATTGCACGAAATGCACGGCCGGATGTCGCCGCTGTTGCCGGCGGCGGCCTTGTTGGCGAGGTGGGGGTCGGCGATTTGCGAGCGCACCAGACTGACCATGTCGGCCTTGCCCTCGGCGATGATCTGCTCGGCGAAGTACGGCGCCTTGATGCGCGCCTCGCTGGTTACCAGGGCGTGCTTGGTGATCTCCTTGTAAGCGGCGGCGTCGTCCTTGGTCAGGGTCAGGCCATAGTGAAAGCTCGGCACGATCTTGGAGAATTGATTGAGATAGCTGCCCGAGCCCACCGAATAATAGTCGACCAGGCCGCGCTCATCGAGATAGGCAATGATCTCCTGCTTGTCGGCCAGGGACAGGCCGCCGGGATAGGGCTCGGCCCCGGATACGGTCATGCCGATGATGAAGTCATCGCCGGCCATATTGCGGATACGCGAGCAGATCTCCACCGAGAAGCGCAGGCGGTTCTCCAGGCTGCCGCCCCAGCGGTCGTCGCGCCGGTTGGTGATCGGCGACCAGAACTGGTCGACCAGACAGTTGTAGCCGGCGAAAATATCGACCCCGTCGAAGCCGGCGTCGCGGTCGCGCCGCGCCGCCTGAACGAAGCCCTCGATCAGCTCCTCGATCTCGGCCTCGGTCACCGCGTGGCTGCCCCAGGGGTCATGCATCGACGGCTTGCCCGAGGGCGACCAGTAGGGTTCCCACGAGTTGTCCTGATCGCCATGGCCGCCGACGTGGTAGATCTGATGCATCATCACTGTGCCGTGGCTGTGGCACTCGTCGGTGATGCGCCGGAAATGGGGGATCACCGCGTCGTCGTCGTGTAGGAAATTGGCCCGGATCAACACCCCGGTGCGGTGCGCCGGCGACGGTTCGCTGACGATCATGGCGGCGCCGCCCCGGGCACGCTCACGATAATAGCCGAAGTGGCGGTCGCCCGGCGTGCCGTCGGCGCTCATGTTCGAGGTGTGGGCGCCGAACACGATGCGGTTCTTGAGAGTCTTGTGGCGCAGATCGATGGGGGTGAAGAGATGTGTGTAGTCGGCCATGCCAGCCTCCCTGAACGCGGCAATCAGACGATCACACTAGCCCCAGACGAGGGCGCGGGAAATAGCTCAAATAGCCGCCAGCCGGGCCCGCAGATCGGCCAGGGTTTGGGCAGTGATACGGAGCGCGTCCGGGTCCATGTCGAACGCCAGGGCTTCGGCGGCCACTGATCCAACTGGGTACGGGGGCGTGGCAGGGACGTCCCCTATCCGCCCAGCTTCTTCCTGAGCAGGTCGTTGACCACGCCGGGGTTGGCCTGGCCCTTGGTCGCCTTCATGACCTGGCCGACGAACCAGCCGATGACCTTGGGGTTGTCGGCGTACTGGTCGGCCTGTCCCGGATTGTCGGCGATGAGCGCATCGATGATCGGCTCGATCTCGCCCGTATCGGAGACCTGCTTGAGACCCTTCTCTTCGACGATTGCTATGGCCGGCTTGCCGCTCTCGAACATCTCGGCGAAGACGTCCCTGGCGATGCGCCCGGAAATATCGCCGTTAGCGATGAGTTCGATGAGGCCACCCAGGTCGGCGGCGGCGATCGGCGAGTCGGCGATTTCCTGCTCCGCCTTGTTGAGGGCGCCAAACAGATCGTGGATCACCCAGTTGGCGGCCAGCTTGCCGTCGCGGCCCCTGGCCACCGCTTCGAAGTAATCGGCGCGCTCTCCCTCGGCGACGAGCTGGCCGGCGTCATCGGCGGTGAGGCCGTAGTCGTCCATGAAGCGCTGGCGCTGGGTATCGGGCAGTTCGGGCAGACTGGCGGCGATGCCGTCGACCCAGGACTGTTCGAAGGTCAGGGGCAGCAGGTCCGGGTCCGGGAAGTAGCGGTAGTCGTGGGCCTCTTCCTTGGAGCGCATGGGCCGGGTCTCGCCCTTGTCCGGGTCGAACAGCCGGGTCTCCTGGACCACCTCGCCGCCGCCCTCGATGAGTTCGATCTGGCGCCGCACCTCGTAATCGATGGCGCGCTGGACGAAGCGCACGGAGTTGACGTTCTTGGTTTCCGTGCGGGTGCCCAGCGCCGCACCGGGGCGGCGCACCGAGACATTGACGTCGCAGCGCATGGAGCCCTGCTCCATGTTGCCGTCGCAGGTGCCAATGGCGCGCAGGATGGCGCGCAGCTTGCGCAGGAACGCCGCCGCCTCGGCGGCCGAACGCATGTCGGGCTCGGAGACGATTTCCATGAGCGCGATGCCGGCCCGGTTGAGGTCCACGTGGGTCGCTCGCGGGTCGCGGTCGTGGATGCTCTTGCCGGCGTCCTGCTCGAGATGGAGACGGGTGATGCCGACCGTGCGGCTGGCCCCGTCCTCCATGTCGAGATGGACTTCGCCATAGCCGACGATGGGCTGGCTGAACTGGGAAATCTG
>JAYZAP010000026.1:0-5755 GCA_036339655.1 Pseudomonadota bacterium
TGCGCCAGGCCGGCATTATCGCCGCTGCCGGCATCCACGCCCTAGAGCATCACGTGGATCGCCTGGCCGACGACAACGCCAACGCCCGGCGCTTCGCAGACCTGATCACCGACGTGCCGGGGGTCGCCATCGAGCCGGAGACCGTGGAGACCAATATCGTGTTCTTCGATGTGGCGGGCACCGGTTCGTCGGCAGTCGAAATCGTCGAAGGCCTGGCTGGCCTCGGCGTCCGCATCGGCGCCATGGGCGAGACCACCATGCGCGCGGTCACTCACCTGGATGTCGACAGCGGTCAAATCGAGGAGGCGGCCGGCGCTCTCCGCAGGATAGTGGCCGCCGCCTGATTCAATCAGGCCGCCTTGCTGGCCAGTTGATTGAAGGCGGCGATGATTTCGCTGCTTTGGCGCCGGGCGCCGGTCTGGAGGTATTCCATGGCGTCGAGAGCGGCTTCGTGGCGGTAATCGCTTGAGCCGCCGGTGCAATCCTCGATGACCCGGGTGTAATAGTCGTTCTGATGGGCATCGACGAAGGTGTAGTGAACGCAGACATCGGTCAGGCCGCCCATGAGGATCAGGGTGTCGGCCTTGAGGCCACGCAGCAGGATTTCAAGCTCGGTGCCGAAGAAGCACGAGTAGCGCCGCTTGACGATGTGGAACTCGTTATCGCCCTCGGGCCGGATATCCGGGTGAAGCGCGGTCGAGGGCCAGTCCTCGTGGCAGTGAACGTCCTCGACGCCGTCGAGTTCGCGGCCATAGTCGACCATGCTGCGGCGGTGGACTTCCTGGAAGAAGATAGTGGAAATGCCGGCGGCCCGCGCCGCGTCTAGCACCAGGCACGCCCGGCGGACCCGCTCGTCGCCGCCCGCCATATGGGGAATGCCGGGGTCGCCGCCCTGGATATCGACGCTGATGAGAACCGGTTGGCCTTCGATCATGTTGGGCATGGCGCGGACACCTATATTTGCGTTGGTCCGCAGCTTAACGCCAGGGGCCAGTCAACGGACAAAGAATTCGTAGACCAGATAATCCGGAACCACGACCAGCCCGACTAGTGCAACAAGCAACTGCAGGCCAAACACCAACATGACCACGCCCTTACAGGCCTTCGACAACTGTCCGCCGCCGTGCTTTTGCCGCTTTTTCCGCTTCTTGGTCCGACGTTCAGGCAGATTTTCAACAGGCTCAGGCGGCTGGTCCTCAGCGATCGGTCGCGTTGAATTGCTCATCGCCCCTTCCGATTCGACCGATGGAAAATACCACTTTTCGGTCAGAAACCCATGTCAGTGAGAAATGACATAGTTGTGAAGGTCCCGGCCGCGACCGCCGGCGGCTATCCCCCTAGCGCTTCGGCGATGGCGCTGAATGCGCGGAACAGGTTGTCGTCCAGGGCCTCGCCGGTGGCGTCCCAGTGAGACGACTGCTTGGCGAAGACCATGCCCGAGGACGGATCCACATAGACTGACTGGCCGTGGATGCCGAGGCCGCAATAGGCGCCGTTGTCCATGATGTACCACTTGGAGCGATACACCGCGTTGGGCATGTCGGCGGCCATCTCGCCGGCGGCCCAGGCGGCCGGGTCACCGTTCTCCCGCATATCCCGGATCCACCACGCGGGAATAATCTGACGGTTGTTGGCGAGGCCGCCTTCCAAGTGCATCTGGCCGAACCGGGCGAGGTCGCGCAAGGTGACGCAAATGCCGCCCGCCGGGCGCGGCGCACCGAGCGGGTCGACACCCACGTAGGCGTCGAACTCGGCGCCCATGGGCGCCCACATCTCGTGGCTGAGCAATTGATTGAACGGCGTATCGGTGGCGCGTTCGAGAACCCAGCCGAGCAGGTCGCTGTTGGGCGAGACGTAGTGGAACATGGCGCCGTGCTCGCCGTCCTTGGTCAGGGTCGGCAGAAACTCGCGCAGATAGGCCGGCGGGGTGCCAGGTGGCACCGGGTTCCAGCCGGTCGACATACGGTAGCGGGCGAAGTCGCCCTCGGTGTCCGTGTAGTCCTCGACAAACGATACGCCGATGGTCATGTCGAGCAGATGGCGCACGGTGGCGTCGTCATAGGTCGACCCGGCGACCTCGGGCACGTAGTCGGTGATGGCCGCGTCTGGGTCGAGTTCGCCGCGATCGGCGACGATGCCGGCCAACGAAGCGGTCACCGATTTGCTGACCGAGAAGATGATGTGGCGAGAATCCGGCGCCATGCCGTTGAAGTAGCGCTCGCAGACCACATCGCCTCCCAGCAGGGCGATGAAGCCGTCCGTGTAGCTGTCCTGGAGATAGCGGCCCACGGTGGTCTCGTCACCTCCGAGGCTCTCGAAGGCGATGGCGTCCAGGTCGTGGATATCGCGTCCGAATTCCTCGACCGGACCCTGGCCGCGGCTGATTGGTGCCACCGGCACAACCTGGCTGACGTTGTGAAAGGCCCAGCGGTTGTGCGGCGCGTCGCGCCAGTTGGCCAGGGTGACCTGGTTCTCGGGCGCCGGCGGAAAGCCGCGCATGATGTCCTGCCTGCTCATGGGTAATCTATCCTTTGTCAGCGTTGTTGAAGAGGCTCAAGCCGCGCACGATTTCACGGGGCGCCGCCGATGATGGCGAAATGAGCATCGACCGGGGTGCCGTCACCGCCGTTGGTCGGCCAGACGTCGTCCGGGCAGGCGGAAAAGGCGACGATGCAGTCGGCCTCGACGCGCAGTTCTACGTAATCGCCGGGCTGGCAGGTCGGACGCTGGTATTCGATGTGCAAACCATCGATGACCGGCGCCCGCATGAACAGATTCCACGGGCTCGGCGTAAATACCGAAGCGATGTCCAGCTCGGCCAGGGCGGCGCGTAGATTGTCGCAACAATTGCCGTGGCCCGCGGGATAGCCGACCCGGGTATAGGTCGCCTCGCTGCAGGCGGCAACGATCGAATCCTGGTTGCCCGGCGAGGTGTCGGCCATGATGGTGAACATCGGCTGGTAATGGTTGCTGACCAACTCATCGCCGACCGCGAAACAGATACGCTGGTGAACCTCGCGGCAATGCTCCATGGATAGCGGCTCATCCATACGGCCGTCGATGAACGCCCAGGTATCGACACACTGGGTGCCGAAGGTGTTGATAACCCGAACATGCCGACCGGCTTCGATACGCGCCGCCTTGCCCCGGCCGGCAGGAATGGTGATGAGGTCAGGTTCCGACATTGCCAGTCACTCCGGGAATTGGATAGCTAACAATGGCGCAGTCGCCATGACGATGCCAGTATGTTCGTGACAATACCAAGAGGAGGAAACCATGGCCGAGACCGACTACCCAAGCTGGGACGAATTCATGCGGACGAGTTTCGCCAAGGGACGCGAGTTTCCCATGATCGAGCCCGAACTGCCAACCTTCATGGGGGTGCCCCATGTGACCACGGCGGACGGCCTGGCCGGCGCCGATGCGGTGATCATTGGCGCGCCCTATGTGGCGACCACGGAGGATGAATACGCCGGGGTCCACAAGGACCACTGGATCGCCGGACCCAAGCGGGTGCGCCAACAGTCCGTGCGCTACCGATCGGGCTACATCCAGGACTTCGACCTCGACGTGCTCGAACACCTGCGGGTGGTCGACTACGGCGACGCCGACCTGCCGGCTGATCTGCAAGACGACCAGTCGCCGGACAATATCCTCGCCGGTCAGGCGGCGGTCGAAGCCAAGTGCAACGACGCCATCGCCGCCGGCGCGGTTCCCATCGTCATCGGCCAGAACTCGCCGCTAGGGTCGTTCGCCATCGCCAAATCGGTATCGGAAAATACCGCCGGCATGGTGGGCTGCATCAGCCTAGACACCCATTGGGACGCCGGCCATCTCGACCACATGACGGGCGACCCGCGGATTGCCGGCAGCGCCAGTTGGAAACACAAGATGTACGAATTCCTCGACAATATGCACGAGCGCCATCTGGTCGAGATCGGCGAGCGCGGCATGCTGGAGAACAAGGACATCGTGCGTCACTACCTCAACGCCGGTTCGCGCTTTATCTCGTCGTGGGAAGTGCGCTCCGGATTGGGCATCGAAGGCGTGGTCCAGGCGCTGGACCAAGCCTACGACGGCACCGACGGGGTCTACGTGCATTTCGACATGGACGTGCTGGGCGGCGCCGGCCCGGCCCCCGGCGACATCCTCGGCGAACTTGCTGAACCCATAGGCCTGACCGACTACGAAGTCATCCGCATCGCCCACGAAATCGGCCGCCGCGGGCTGTCCGGCATGTCGTTCATCTGCATCCCGCCGGGCTCGGCGGTGATCTACCGGGTCATCGTCTATGTCATCTGGTACCTGCTGGCCGGCCTGGCCATGCGCAAGATGGCGTAGGTGCGGCCTAGCGTTCCCGGCTTTGAACCTTGTCGGGCAGGGCGTCGACCATCCGGCGAATGTGCTCGACGGTGGTGCCGCAACAGCCACCGATGATCTGCACGCCCTCGTCGGCCCAGCGCCGGCAATGGCCGGCGAAATCCTCGGGCGACACCGTATGGCCCCCGCTTTCGTCCGTGGCGTCGACGACGGGGGTTTCGGGGTAGGTCATTACCGGACCGGGCCAGCGCCTGAACAGCACGTCGAGGCCCGGTGACGTGGAGTCGATGGCGCTGTGCATGATGCCGGCGACGGTTCCGCCCAGGCCCATGAACTCGTCGACCAAGATTTCGAGGCTAATCTCGGTGCGCCGCTGGTGACCTTTGGCGAGTTGCCCTGCCCCCTCTTCGGTCACGATGTCCCAGCCGGTCATGCGACCGTCGGAGCTGCGGCTGCAGCTGATGCCGATCCACACCGGCAGGCCCGTGGCCACTGCGGCGGCGATGGCCGGTTTGGCGTGATCGAGGTCCGACATCATCTCCATGATGATGAGGTCGGCGCCGGCGTCGGCCAGGGCATCGGCCATCTCGCGGTAATTGGCGGCTTCCTGGTCAGGGGTTGGCGCATAGCGGGGATCGGCGCTGAGCGTGCCCGGTATCCAGGCCATCATGTTCGACAGAGAACCGGCCACCGCGATGGGCCGGTCGGCCGCCACGTTTTCGCGGGCTTCCCGGGCAAGCTCGACCGCGCGGCGGTTGATGGCTACGGCTTCGTCGCCAATCCCAGCGCCGTCCAGCACATGGCGGCAAGTGGCGAAGGTGTTGGCCGTAATCACGTCGGCGCCGGCGCGGATATAGTCCTCGTGAACCGTTCGGACCACGTCGGGGTGTGTCTTGTTGGCCATGGCGCACCAGGCGGTGCTGTCCATGGCGGCGCCATAGCGCGCGACCTCAGTCCCCATGGCGCCGTCGAGCACGATGATATCGCCAGCATCGAGTTTGTGATCGAGAATCATCCGCAGCTTCCCATGAGAAAAATTTAAAACCTAGGCTAACGGCTGGGCACCGGACGCACAATAGAGCCGAAAATCTCCGTGCCGCGACTGCGACGGCGACTGGTTCCGTTCCTACGGCAACGAGAATTAGGAATTCGACTACCACGGCCTCATGCAAGGCCGGATTGTCAGCATCAACAACCTGGCGATCACCGAGGTCGAGCGCAAATTCCACTGGCCGTCCAGCCGCCGCCCCGACGACCCTCCGGCCTCACCTAACTCGGGCTTTAGTTTGGCGGCAAGTGGCCGCTCTTGACGTAGAGGGTGCAACCACTCTCCGAGTGGACCGCGTGGCGGCTGGCGTGGGGGTAGCGGATCCAGCTTCCCGTGACGTAGTCGCCATGGTCGTCGGTGAGGTCGCCGTTAATGACGAAAATTTCC
>JAYZAP010000027.1:0-4394 GCA_036339655.1 Pseudomonadota bacterium
GGAGTTTCCCACTGTCTGCGGCCGGGTCAGTTTCTTCGTCAACGCCGGGCTCAAGCTGATTACCGAAATCGCCAAGATGCGCGCCTTCACCGAGCTGTGGGACGAGCTGCTAGCGATACGCTACGGCGTCGAGGACACCAAGCTCCGGCGCTTCCGCTACGGCGTCCAGGTCAACTCCCTGGGCCTCACCGAGCAGCAGCCGGAAAACAACGTCTACCGCATCCTCATCGAAATGCTCGCCGTGGTGCTGTCCAAGGACGCCCGCGCCCGGGCCGTGCAACTGCCAGCGTGGAACGAGGCCATGGGCCTGCCCCGGGAATGGGACCAGCAATGGAGCCTGCGCCTGCAACAGGTGGTTGCCTATGAGACCGATATCCTAGAGTTCGACGACATCTTTGAGGGATCCGAGGTCATGGTCGCCAGGACCGCCGAGCTAAAGACCGCCGCGACAGACGAAATCGCCCGCATTGACGCCATGGGCGGCGCCGTGGCCGCCATCGAGAGCGGCTACATGAAGCAAGCCCTGGTCGAGGCCAACGCCCGGCGTATGGCGGCCATCGAAAGCGGTGAGAAAACCGTGGTCGGCGTCAACGCCTATACGGACTCCGAACTGTCGCCCCTCGCCGTCGGCCAGGACGGCGGCTTCCTCACCGTCGAGGCCGAGGCCGAAACCGCCCAACTGCGCAATATCGAAGCCTGGCGCGCCGCCCGTGACCAGGCGGCCGTGGACACCGCCCTCGACAGCCTCCAGGCCGCCGCGCGCGACGGCGCCAACATCATGCCCGCCTCCATCGCCTGCGCCCACGCCGGCGTCACCACCGGCGAATGG
Source organism: Pseudomonadota bacterium (assembly GCA_036339655.1). Taxonomy (GTDB): domain Bacteria; phylum Pseudomonadota; class Alphaproteobacteria; order JAAXGF01; family JAAXGF01; genus JAYZAP01. The sequence continues at coordinate 830 of JAYZAP010000027.1, forward strand.
GCCGGAACCTTGCGCGAGGTGTTCGGCGAGTACCGCCCACCCACCGGCATCGCCGAAACCATCGAACCGGCGGATGAAGCCCTGGTCGACGGAACCCGCAAGCGCGCCGCCACGGTGGCCGCCCGCCTGGGCCGCCCCATCCGCCTGCTGGTCGCCAAACCCGGCCTCGATGGCCACTCCAACGGCGCCGAGCAGGTCGCGCTTCGCGCCCGCCACTGCGGCCTCGACGTCACCTACGACGGCATCCGCCTGACCCCGGCCGAAATCACCGCCAGCGCCCAGGACAGCGCCGTCGACGTCATCGGCCTCTCGATCCTCTCGGGCTCTCACCGCCTGCTCATCGCCGACCTGATCAACCGCCTCAACAAGGCCGGCCTGGGCAACCTCCCGGTGGTCGCCGGCGGCATCATCCCCCCGGCCGACGCCGAGGCCCTAAAAGCCACCGGCGTCGCTGCCGTCTACACCCCCAAGGACTTCGAACTGACGGCCATCATCGCGGCGATTGTCGAGTTGGTGGATCGGCAGGTGGAGAAAGTGACCTGACCGACCCCACATCCCTCATTGACCACGCCCGCTATTCGCTGGCGGAGTCTTCGAGCTCCAAGACCGTCGCCCTGATCGAGCGCTGCCGGGCGGAGCGGGCGGTTTGTGTGGTTGAGGGGTTGTTGACGCCGGAGTCTCTGGCCGCGCTGGTGGCGGCGATGCTGTTGAACAGGCGGACCTCCACGCGTATCGCAGCGTCGCCCCGGTTGTGACCAATATTCGCTGTCATGACCGCAGTGATATCAGGGGCGGCAACCGTGGTAATTGATCTCGATCAAGCCATACCCACCGCCCGCCAGCCGATATCGCGGCGGCAGAAGCCCTCGGGCCAATCGATGGTGTCGATGGCGCCGTAGGCCCGGGTCTGGGCTTCGGCGATGGAGGGCGCGGTGGCGGTGACCCCGAGGACCCGGCCGCCGGCGGCGGTAACGTTGTCGCCGTCCTGTTTGGTGCCGGCGTGAAAGATGGTGACGCCTTCGTTATCGCCGGCGGCGTCGAGGCCGCCGATCACCGAGCCCTTGCCGTAAGCACCGGGGTAGCCGTTGGTCGCCATGATGACGCACAGCGCCGCCTCGTCATACCACCGCAGGTGAATTTTATCGAGCACCCCATCGGCGGTGGCGACCAGGGCCGGCAGCAGGTCCGACATCAGCCGGGGCAGCATGACCTGGGCCTCCGGGTCGCCGAAGCGGGCGTTGTATTCGATGACCTTGGGGCCGTCGGCGGTCAGCATCAGGCCGCAATAGAGCACCCCCTTGAAGGGTCGGCCCTCGGCGGCCATGGCGGCCACGGTGGGCTCGATGATACGGGCCATGATGTGGTTGGCCATGGCGTCGTCCACCGCCGGGGTCGGCGAGTAGGCGCCCATGCCGCCGGTGTTGGGGCCGGTGTCGCCGTCGCCCACCGCCTTGTGGTCCTGGGCGGCGGCCAGGGGCACTGCATGAATCCCATCGACCAGGGCGTGAAAGCTGGCCTCCTGGCCGATGAGTTTTTCCTCGATGACCCACGCCGCCGCCGCGTCGCCAAGCTCGGCGCCCAGGGTGTCGATGGCGGCCAGGGCCTCTTCCAGGGTCTCGGCCACCACAACGCCCTTGCCGGCGGCGAGGCCGTCGGCCTTGATGACGATCGGCGCCCCTTGCTCGCGGATATAGGCCTTGGCCGCGTTACTGTCGGTAAAGCGGACATACGCGCCGCTGGGAATGCGGTATTTATGGCACAGGTCCTTGGTGAAGCCCTTGGAACCCTCGATGGCGGCGGCGGCGGCGGCGGGCCCGAAGGACTTGATGCCGGCAGCCTGGAGCCGGTCGACCAGCCCGGCCACCAGAGGCGCCTCGGGACCAACCACCACGAAGTCGATGGAGCGCTCGCGGCAAAGTCCGATCAGGCTGTCAAAATCGTCGGCCGCGACGGCAACGCATTCGGCGTCCCCGGCGATGCCCGCGTTGCCCGCCGCGCAGAGCAGTTCGTCGCACAGCGGCGAGGCCGCGATGGCCCAACACAGGGCGTGTTCGCGTCCCCCCGAACCGACAACCAGAACTCTCATAACACCGCCCCAATATCCATGACCCAACCTTGCCTGTCGCCGGGCCTCTTGTATCATAGGTCGCGCCCATGACTGATCAAACCATAGAAACCGCCGGCAACATTCCCGAGTACACGGTCAGCGAACTGTCCCAGGCGGTGAAGCGCTCCATCGAGGGGTCGTTCCAGCGGGTTCGGGTGCGGGGCGAGGTGTCGCGCCTCGCCCGGCCACGCTCGGGCCATCTCTATTTCCGCCTCAAGGACGAGAACGCGGTGATCGAGGCGGTGTGCTGGCGCGGCGTCGTCGCCGGCCTGCGCTATCCCCCCGAGGATGGCCTTGAGATTATCTGCAGCGGCCGACTGACCACCTATCCGGGGCGCTCGCAGTACCAGATCATCGTCGACCATGTGGAGCCGGCCGGCGAAGGCGCCCTGCTCAAGCTGCTCGAGGACCGGCGCAAGGCCCTGGCCGCCGAGGGCCTGTTCGACGACGACCGAAAACAGCCCGTGCCCTACCTGCCCGAGGTCATCGGCGTGGTCACTTCGCCCACCGGGGCGGTGATCCGCGACATTCTCCACCGCCTCGCCGACCGTTTCCCGCGCCGGGTTCTACTGTGGCCGGTCGCCGTCCAGGGCGAGGCGGCGGCGGCCGAAATTGCCCATGCCATCAACCGATTCAACGCGATCGAACCAGGCGGGCCGGTGCCGCGCCCCAACGTGCTGATAATAGCCCGGGGCGGCGGTAGCCTGGAGGACCTGTGGGCCTTCAATGAGGAGGTGGTGGTGCGGGCGGCGGCGGCCAGCGCCATTCCCCTGATTTCGGCGGTCGGCCACGAGACCGACACCACGCTCATCGACTTCGCCGCCGACCTGCGGGCGCCGACGCCGACGGCGGCGGCCGAGATGGCAGTGCCGGTGCGGGCCGAACTGGTCGCCCGGGTGCTCGACCTCGGCGGCCGCCTAGTCGGCGCCATGGGCCGCGCCATGGAGAGCCGCCGGGGCGAGTTGCGCGGTCTCGCTCGGGGCCTGCCGGCCGATCCCAACCGTCTGCTCGAGGGCGCCGTGCAGCGTCTCGACAACGCCGCCGAGCGCATGACCGGAGCGCTTCGCCTGTGGGTCGAACGCAAGCGCGCCGCACTGCCCGACCTGCGCCCCGGCCCGTTGCGCGCCGCCATCGCCCGGCGCCACGCCGCCTTCGGCGAGCTGCCTTCGAGGCTCGCCCGGGCCCTGGCCCGGGGCATGAGCGACGCCCGCGGCCGGTTCGACGCCCAGGTCCGGCTGCTCGACGGCTTCGGCTACCAGCAGGTGCTCGGCCGGGGTTTCGCCCTGGTCCGCGATGATAGCGGCGCGCCGGTGGTCTCGGCGGCCATGGTCACGCCGGGCATGGGGGTCGAGTTGACCTTCCACGACGGCGCCAGCCACGCCACCATCAACGGCGCCCCGGCGGCCAAACCACGCCCGCGCAAGCCCCGGCCCGCCCCCACGAAAACCGACCAGGGCG
>JAYZAP010000028.1:0-3264 GCA_036339655.1 Pseudomonadota bacterium
CGCGCCGCCGAAGACGCCTGGAACGGCCAGGACCCGGCCAAGATCGCCCTCGCTTATACCAGCGACAGCCAGTGGCGAAACCGCGCCGAGTTCGTCTCCGGGCGCGGCGAAATAGAAGCCTTCCTGACCCGCAAATGGGAACGCGAGCTGGACTATCGGCTGATCAAGGAGCTGTGGACCTTCGCCGATACCAGAATCGCCGTGCGTTTCGCCTACGAGTGCCGCGACCGCGACGGCGACTGGTTCCGTTTCTACGGCAACGAGAATTAGGAATTCGACGACCACGGCCTCATGCAATGCCGGATTGCCAGCATCAACGACCTGGCGATCACCGAGGTCGAGCGCAAATTCCACTGGCCGTCCGACCGCCGCCCCGGCGACCACTCCGGCCTCACCTAACTCGGACTTTAGTTTGGCGGCAAGTGGCCGCTCTTGACGTAGAGGGTGCAACCACTCTCCGAGTGGACCGCGTGGCGGCTGCCGTGGGGGTAGCGGATCCAGCTTCCCGTGACGTAGTCGCCGTGGTCGTCGGTGAGGTCGCCGTTGATGACGAAAATTTCCTCGCCGGCCGGGTGGTCGTGGTCGGGGACGTGGGCGCCGGGGTCGAAGCGGACCAGGGACATCCATTCCGGATGACCGTCCTCTACATAGAGAGCCATGCGCGATACGCCGGGCTCGGATCCCGGGAGCCATTCGTCGCTGTTGGTGTCGATTGCGACCTGGCGGCGGTCGAGGCCGGGATACTGGCGCAGCTTGACGAACAGCACACAGCCGGGCTTCGAAAACGGCGCATGCTCGAAGCCTTCCGGATTGAGCAGATAGCTGCCCGCTGGGTAGTCGCCATGCTCGTCGGAGAACACCCCATCGAGCACCAGGATTTCCTCGCCGTCCGGGTGCGGGTGCGAGGCAAAGACGCTGTCGGCATCGTAGCGCACCACCGAGGTGACCCGGCTGGTCTCGGCATTACCGGCCAAGTCGAGGCGCTTGCGCCACACGGTAGGGCTCGGGCTGGCCTGCCATTCCACGGTGGCAGTATGGACCACGGCGGCCTTGCTTAATTCGTCGTTGAATTCCATTTGAGGCCCTCAGTCCCGCGAATTATAGCTGATATAGGGCGTTGGTTCCGGCGTCTCCCAATCCATGTACCAGGCATTCAGGTGAGGTTTCAGAATGTCGATCAAGCGCGCCGCCGCGATCGGCTCGGGCGTCGCAGCCAGGCGTTTGGCAAGCTCGCGGCCGGCACCTTCCACGTCGATACGGGTCGGCCGGCCTTGACTCAGCACCACCTCGCCGGCGACTAGCACGGTCTCCACGTCCCGGGCGCCGAGTTTCATGAGCGCCAGCTCGCGGGCATCCACGCCGGGCGCGACCCAAGGGAAGGTCATGGGCGTGCTGCTGGCGATGACCACGTCGGCGGCGAAGCCGGGGGCGAGACGGCCCAGGGTGGTCTCCTTGCGCAGCAGCTTGGCGCCGCCGGCGGTGGCCATGTGAAACACCCGGGCTGGGTCCGCCGCCGGCGCCCCCAATTTGGGGGTGCGCGACAGGCGCATGACCAGGCGCATCTCGGCGAACATGTCCTCGTCGTCATTGATCGACGTGCCGTCCATGCCCATAGCCGTGGTTACCCCGGCTTCGAGCAAGGCGTTGAGCGGCGCGATACCGGCGCGCAGGCGCAGGTTCGAGCTCGGATTGTGGCTCACTGCCGCGCCGGTCTCGGCGAGAACGGCGATTTCCTCGTCGGTCACCCAGACCCCGTGGGCGATAGAAAAGCGCGGCGACAACACGCCCAGGTCGTGCAGATGGCACACCGTAGGCTTGCCGTAGAACTTCAGGCCGTGGAGTTTTTCGTAGTAGCTCTCGTTGACGTGGGTCTGAATGCCGGTGTCCAAAGCCCCTGCCCGCTCGGCCATGCGCTGCATAAAGTTGTCGGATACCCATTGCGGTCCCGGCGGTCCAAACCAGACGTCGACCCGGGGGTTGTCCCCATAGGTGCCGTGGATGTCTTCCATGATCGCCATGTAGTCGTCTTCGGTCATGGCGTCGGAGCCCGGCATCAGGGCCTCGGCATAGCCCCGGACCTCCTCGGGCAGGGAGGCGATGAACCTGTCGTCCTCGCCAGCGCCGGCGACGATGTAGCTCTGGGTGCGATAGCCTGGCGTGAAGGCGACGCGCATGCCGGTCTGGTCGTACGCGGCGAGCTTGGCGCGCACGGTGTCGCTGTAGCTCTCGGCGCTGCCGCCGCCCGAGTGGACATCGATCACGGTGGTGACGCCCGAGCGCAACTGCCGGGCGGCGCTGAGCAGCACGTCGAGGCGGCCGTCGCGCGGTCGCTGGCGGGCATGGTCGAGAATCCACGGCTCCAGCAGGTCATCCCAGATGCCCTCCTGGACCGTGGCCAGCGCGGAGCCGTGGTGGTGGGCATTGATCAAGCCGGGCAGCACCACCGCATCAGCCGACCCCAGCACCTCGGCGCCGGGATGCTTATCATGCAGGGTGTCCCATGGGCCAACCGCGGTAATTACCGCGCCATCAACAAGCACGGCGCCATCGGACAACACCGGGTCGGCGTCAGCACCGCCGGTAATCACCCATTTGCCGCGAACGATTATGGTCATGACATGTGCCTCCTAGGTATTCGGGCGACGAGTCGGGCGGGTATTGGTGACCGTGGCGATAGCACAGACCATGATCATGGCGGCGAGCCAGAACACCCAGCGGCTGCCCACGTTGTCCATGATCCAGCCGAATATCAGCGGCGCCGTGACGCCGCCGACATCGAGGCCGACCGAGGTAAAGGCGAAGACCTTACCGGTGGAACCCTCAGGCGTTACCGAGCGGACGATCAAGTCGCGAGACGGCGCCACCGTGCCGCTGGCGAACCCGGCCACGGCGATGATCGCGATGAGGCCGGCGATGGGCATCGCCGACGCGCCGATCACGGCGATCAGGGTTGCCGAGACTCCCAGGCCGGTGGCGGCCACCAGGCTATGACGCCGGGTCCGGTCGGCGATGACGCCGCCGGCCAGCACGCCGAGCGCGCTGCCGGTAAAAAAGACGGTCAGTGTCAGATTGGCAGCGGACAGGCTGATGCCGCGGTCCTCGACGAAGGCCGAAACCATGAAGGCTTCGACGCCGAGCAAGGCCATGGCAATGAGCACGAAGAACAGGAAGCAGGTCAGGATCGGCCATTGCATGAGCAGCCGCAGCCCGCTCGGGCCCGGCGCGGCCGCGGCCGCGCCGGCGCGCGCGGCAGCCAGGCGCCGC
>JAYZAP010000029.1:0-2888 GCA_036339655.1 Pseudomonadota bacterium
AGCAGCTATTGAAACAGCGCTATCCCTTTGTGCAACGCCAACAATCTTGATTCCGGCTTTGAGGCCAGCGGGGTTGGCTTTAAGATAGTCTAATCGATTGATGGCGCGGTATTGAGCGCCACTCTCAGCACCATCGTACAATCATCCTGGGGAGGTTCGCCGTGAGCTTCGGACAAGATACTCTCAATACGCGCCGTAGCCTCGATGTGGGCGGCAAGGCCTACGCTTATTACAGCCTGGAGGCCGCCAGCGAGAGCCTCGGCGAAATTTCGCGCCTGCCCTATTCGCTCAAGGTGCTGCTTGAGAACCTGCTGCGTTACGAGGATGGCGGCTCGGTCACCGTCGACGACATCAAGGCCATGGCGGCGTGGCTCGAGGACGGCCGCTCGGACCAGGAAATCGCCTACCGGCCGGCGCGGGTGCTGATGCAGGACTTCACCGGCGTGCCGGCGGTGGTCGACTTGGCCGCCATGCGCGACGCCATGGCGGCGCTCGGCGGTGACCCGGCCAGCATCAATCCCCTGTCGGCGGCCGATCTAGTCATCGACCATTCGGTGATGATCGATCATTTCGGCAGCGCCGATGCCTTCGGCCGCAATGTCGACGCGGAAATGCGGCGCAACGGCGAACGCTACTCGTTCCTGCGCTGGGGCCAGACCGCGTTCCACGATTTTCGAGTGGTGCCGCCGGGCACCGGCATCTGCCATCAGGTCAATCTCGAGTACCTGTCGCGGGTGGTGTGGTCGAGCGAGGACGAAAACGGCGAAACCGTCGCCTACCCGGACACCCTGGTCGGCACCGACAGCCACACCACCATGGTCAACGGCCTGGCGGTGCTGGGTTGGGGGGTTGGCGGCATCGAGGCCGAGGCCGCCATGCTCGGCCAGCCGGTCTCCATGCTCATCCCCGAGGTCGTCGGCTTCAAGCTCACCGGCGCCCTGCCCGAGGGCTCCACGGCGACCGACCTGGTACTGCGCGTAGTCGAGATGCTGCGAGTCAAGGGGGTAGTCGGCAAGTTCGTCGAGTTCTTCGGCCCCGGCCTTGATGAGTTGTCCCTGGCCGACCAGGCGACCATCGCCAACATGGCGCCGGAGTACGGCGCCACTTGCGGCTTCTTCCCCATCGACAGCGAGACCATCGCCTATCTCGAGGCCTCGGCCCGGCCGCCCGAGACCATCGCCCTGGTCGAGGCCTACGCCAGGGCCCAGGGCCTGTGGCGCGACGAAACCACCCCGGACCCGGTGTTCACCGACACCATGGAACTCGACATCGCCACCGTCGAGCCGAGCGTTTCCGGTCCCAAGCGGCCCCAGGACCGCATCGACCTGGCACGCGCGGCGAGCGCCTTCGAGGCCGCCCTGCCGGCGGTCTTCGGTCGCGACGGCGGCGGCAACAGCGTCCCGGTGGCCGGCGCCGACTATGACATCGGCGACGGCAGCGTGGTCATCGCCGCCATCACCAGCTGCACTAACACCTCGAACCCCTCGGTCATGCTGGCCGCCGGGCTGGTGGCGCGCAACGCCATGGCCCGCGGCCTTAATGTCAAACCCTGGGTCAAGACCTCCCTGGCGCCGGGCTCCCAGGTGGTCACCGACTACCTGGTCCGGGCCGGCCTGCAGGACGACCTCGACGCCCTGGGCTTCAACCTGGTGGGCTACGGCTGCACTACCTGCATCGGCAATTCGGGACCCCTCGACCCGGCCATCGCCGGGGCCATCGCCGACGGCGACCTGGTGGCCTGCGCGGTGCTGTCGGGCAACCGCAACTTCGAAGGCCGCATCAGCCCCCATGTGCGGGCCAACTACCTGGCCTCGCCCCCCCTGGTGGTGGCCTACGCCATCGTCGGTTCCATGAACATCGACCTGGTGCGAGACTCCCTGGGCGAGGACGGCGACGGCAATCCGGTCTACCTCCGCGACATCTGGCCGTCCAATACCGAGGTGGGCGACACCGTGCGCCGCGCAGTGACCGCCGACATGTTTGCCAGCCGCTACGCCGACGTGTTCACCGGCGACGCGGCGTGGCAGGCCATCAGCGGGGCCGGCAGCATGACCTTCGACTGGGACACGGAGTCGACCTATGTCCAGCATCCGCCCTATTTCGAGGGCATGACCGCCGCGCTGCCGGAGACCGGCGATATCATCGGCGCGCGGCCCCTGGCCATTCTCGGCGACAGCATCACCACCGACCACATTTCTCCGGCCGGCCGCATCGCCACGGACAGCCCGGCCGGCGACTACCTCAAGGCCCACGGCGTCGAGCCCAAAGACTTCAACTCCTACGGCTCGCGGCGCGGCAATCACCAGGTGATGATGCGCGGCACCTTCGCCAACATCCGCCTGCGCAACGAGATGGCGCCGGGCACCGAAGGCGGCTGGACCCGCCTGATGCCCGGCGGCGAACAGATGACCATCTTCGACGCCGCCGCCAAATACCGCGACACCGGCATCCCCCTGGTGGTGGTCGGCGGCAAGGAATACGGTACCGGCTCGTCCCGCGACTGGGCCGCCAAGGGCACCAATCTGCTCGGCGTCATGGCGGTCATCACCGAAAGTTTTGAGCGCATCCACCGCTCCAACCTCATCGGCATGGGCGTGTTGCCCCTGGTCTTCAAGGACGGTGAAACCCGCCAATCCCTCGGCCTCGACGGCAGCGAGACCTTCGACTTGACCGGCCTGGCCGACGGCATCACCCCGGGCATGAATGTGACCTGCACCATCACCCGGGCCGACGGCAGCCAAATCGAGACTACCCTCAAATGCCGCATCGACACCGAGGACGAAGCCGCCTACTACCGGAACGGCGGCATCCTCCACTACGTGCTGCGCAACATGGCGGCGGTCTAACGGTCGTCTGTCGACTGAATCGAGGTCGCGGTCCTATGTTTC
>JAYZAP010000030.1:0-3573 GCA_036339655.1 Pseudomonadota bacterium
CAGGCCGCCGATCGGCTCGGCGACTGCGATATCGACCGGACGCCCCGGGGCCGCGAGAAGGCCTCGGACCACACGCCGGTGTGGTGCGAGTTGAAGGAGGCACAAGCATGAGCGAGGTTCACCAGGGAGGCTGCCTGTGCGGCGCCTTGCGCTATACCTGCTAGGGCAAGCCCCTGTGGGTCGCCCATTGCCACTGCCAAAGCTGTCACTTGGCGTCGGACTCGGTCTCCCGGCAACAAAAACCAACGGCGCGGGACCGCAAGGCCCCCGCGCCGCTTATTTGTGGGCGGCCCAACTCTCAAATATCGGCGTATATGTGGCCCTCGGACTTGGCGCCAGGGTGGGTTACCGCGCCCTTGACCGCCGGACCGACGGTTTGGGCGTAGCGCCAGAGGGCGCCCGAGCCGAATTCGTTCTGCTTCGGCGTCCAGCCCTCCCGGCGCTTCTCCAGAACATCGTCCCGGACATCCAGGTCGAGCACTCCGACGATGGCGTCGATAACCACAATATCGCCGTCCTCAATGAGGCCGATTGGACCGCCGGTCGCCGCCTCGGGCCCGATATGACCGACGCAGAGCCCCCGGGTGCCGCCGGAGAAGCGGCCGTCGGTGATCAGGGCGACGCCCTCGAGGCCCATGCCAGCGATGACCGCCGTGGTCGACAGCATTTCGCGCATGCCGGGGCCGCCGATTGGACCCTCGTAGCGGATGACCACGCAGTCACCGGGCTTGATCTCACCGCCGACCACGGCGGCGAAGGCGTCTTCCTCGCAATCGAAACAGCGCGCCGGGCCTCGGAAACGCTGGGCCTCCTCCGGCATGTGGGCGACCTTGACGATGGCGCCTTCGGTCGCAAGGCTGCCCTTGAGTCCGACAACGCCGCCGGTCGGTGTGATCGGATCGGCGACGCGATAGACCACGTCCTGGTCGACGGGAAAAATGACCGAAGCGTGGTTTTCCGCCAGGGTCTTGCCGCTAGCGGTCATGCAGTCGCCGTTAAGGTAGCCGCCGTCGAGCAGTTCCTTGATGACCACCTGAACGCCGCCGATCTCAAACAGGTCCTTGGCCACATAGTCGCCGTTGGGCTTGAGGTTGGCGATCAGCGGCGTTCGCTTGAACACTTCGGCCACGTCGTGAAGGTCGAAGTCGATGCCGCATTCGTTGGCGATGGCCGGCAAATGCAGGGCCGCGTTGGTCGAACCGCCGGTTGCCGCCACCACGGTCGCCGCGTTCTTGATCGATTCCAGGGTGACAATATCACGCGGCCGGATGTTCTTCTTCATTAGATTAAGCACGGCGGCGCCTGAACGTTCGCCGTACTGGTCGCGGGATTCGTAGACCGCCGGGGCGCCGGCGGAACCGGGCAAGGCCAGGCCGATGGCTTCCGAGACGCAGGCCATGGTATTGGCCGTGAACTGGCCGCCGCAGGAGCCACCCGACGGGCACGCCGCCTGCTCCAGGGTAAGCAGTTCGGCGTCGTTCATGGTGCCGCCCACATGGCGGCCGACGCCCTCGAAGACGTCGACAATGGTGACGTCCTTGCCCTCGAAGCGACCGGGCATGATGGTGCCGCCATACATGAACACCGCCGGCACGTTGAGGCGCACCATGACCATCATCATGCCGGGCAAGGACTTGTCGCAGCCGGCGAGACCGACCAGGGCGTCGTAGCAGTGGCCACGCATGGTCAACTCGACGGAATCGGCGATGATCTCGCGGCTGACCAAAGACGACTTCATGCCGGCGTGACCCATGGCGATGCCGTCGGTCACGGTGATGGTGGTGAACTCGCGCGGCGTGCCGCCGGCGGCGGCCACCCCGTGTTTTACCGCCTGAGCCTGACGGGCCAACGTGATGTTGCACGGCGCCGCCTCGTTCCAGGTCGTCGCCACGCCGACCAGGGGCTGATAGATCTCTTCCTCGGTGACACCCATGGCGTAGAGGAAGGCGCGGTGGGGCGCCCGCTGGGGTCCCACGGTGGTGTGGCGGCTGGGTAGTTTTGATTTGTCGAACCTGCGGTCGCGAGACATCGGTGGTCTCTCCTCTTTTAGCTAGAGCGGCTTCCAATCAGAAAATACAGTGCTTGACGAAGTCCGTCGCTTCATTGGCGGTCCAGTCGCCCTTGTCTTTTTCCTTCATGTCTTCGCACCATTCCGGGCTGCCGACCTCGGGGGCGCAGGCGGTCACGGTGAGCAAAACAGGGCGAACGCGGCAACCGCCATCAATGTCGTGAGATTTCTAGTCATAGGGACGAATTCTCCTGACAACAAAACAAATCGGTCTAATGAATCAAATCGTGCAGGCGGGCGATGTGCTCGGGCGACGTGCCGCAACAGCCGCCGACGATCCGGGCGCCGGCGTCGAGCCAGTCGGAAACATGGCGGGCATAATGGGCCGGCTCCAGGTCGTCGCGGAGCGCAATCACCCCGTCGTCCTCGGTCTTGCCGTCCAGGGTCCAATTGGTCGGCACCGGAACAAAGGTGTTGGCATAGCCGCCGGCCGGCTTGCCCAGGGCCACCAGGTCGGGAATTGCCGCGGTGATGCTTTCGGGCGCGCAGCAGTTGGCCATGAATACCGACACCGGCAAATGGGACACCGCCCGTGCCGCCTCGGCGATGGTCTCACCGCTGCGCAGCCGCCCCGAACCATCCTCGTGGAGCGTCCAGCTGACCCACACCGGGCGGCCGGTGGTCGCCGCCGCGGTGGCGGCGGCCAGGCCTTCGGCGGCGCTCGACATGGTCTCGCAGATGAACAGGTCGACATGGGGCATGAGGATTTCGGCCTGCTCGCGGTACAGCGGCTCGATTTCGTCATAGGGCCCGACCCAGTCCGGCCGATAGCTGCCGCGCAACGGCGGCAGCGACCCGGCGATCAGGACCTGACGGCCACCGGCGGCGCGGGCCTCCTGGGCCAGTTTGCAGGCCTGAATGTTGAGTTCGGCGAAGCGGTCCTCGAGGCCTTCGCGGGCCAGCTCGCCGCGAATTATGCCGTAGGTGTTGGTAATAATGACATCGGCCCCGGCGGCGATGTAATCCCCGTGGACTTCGCGCACGGTATCGGGCGCCTCGAGCAGGGCATTGGCCGACCAGATTGTGTCGAGTATTTTGATGCCGCGATGGCGAAGCTCACGCCCCATGCCGCCATCGAGCAACACCCTGCGGGGCGGCAGGTCAACGCTGGGAACGTCAGTCATGGGCAGGGCTCCGAAAACACGGTAACGCGGGAGCCAAACCTATACCAACTTGCGGAGATAGGAACCTATTTCATAGCATCAAACCGGCCATTCGGACAAGCGGCGCAACGCACCCGATGGCCGGTTATCGTACACCCGTTCGCTTTAGTCTGACACTACCGGTCGAACGCTACCAGCTCGGAACCGACTGATCCGGCCTGCGCTATGGATGGGCTCCAGCCGGATCAGCCCTTTCGAATCACCGCGCCAAGACTAACATAGCGACTGGTACATGAAATGGGGGCAGGCCAACCGCACCAAGTGCTTGTTGGTTCGGAACAATTCGAAATGGGTGGTTAACCTATAGTTACCATGACCAGATCTAGCAGATTTGACTATGTG
>JAYZAP010000031.1:0-4161 GCA_036339655.1 Pseudomonadota bacterium
CGCGGAGGGATTATGGCTGACTCGCGGGGACCTGGGCGCGCGCCCCAGGGAGCCGGGATCGGACCAGAACTCGGCGACATGGGGGCGCACAAGAAAGCCGGCGTCGGCCTGGGCGATGGCCGGCGCCACCACGTCGGACCACGCCAGGACGCCGTGGGTGGTCTGCGCCTCGTAATAGGCCTTGAGGCTGCCGGGCACGGTGATCGACTGGTAACCGACGTCGTTGACGAAACCCTTGAGGATGAAGCCAAAGCCGTCACGCGCCTCGCCCTCGATGAGGTGCTCCCACATATCGGGGGTCGCCGCCGCCGGCACCTTGCCGTGAAAGTCGATGCAGGTGTGAACCCCGGTGGACGGCAAATAGATCTGCATGCTGCCGAAGCCGGTAATGCCGCACATGAGCGGGTCGACGACACCCTGCACCAGGGCGCAGGCGATAGCGGCGTCAACGCAGTTGCCGCCAGTCTTGAGCACCACGGCACCGGCCTCGACCGCCTCCGGCTGCGGCGCTACGATCATCCCTCGAGCCATTTACTTTCCCCCTGGCGAGCCCTTGCCGACCGCCCCAGAACATCCAGATCGTAGCCTAGTCGAACTGGCGATCTTCGGCCAAGACCGTATCCGCCGCCATGTCCGGCGGCCGCCGGAAACCAGTGCGCCGCTCAGTCGTCGAGCATCCAGCCGTAGGGCGTCGGCCGGAGAACATCGCACAGCTCATCGTAATTCTCGACCACGTCACGCAGTTTGAAGGGGGTCGTGCGCCTCGATGCGGATATAGAGGCCCTTCGCTCCGCCGGGCTTCCGATGAAATGATCATGGATTTGCTAGCCACCTAGGCGACCAGCGCCCCTAATGTCGGTTCTGGGTAAGATCAGACATGGCGCTTGGCGCCGTCCTTGTCCGCTCATAGAATGCCGCCTCAACCGCGCCATTAGACTCGCCCCCCGGGCTTCCCTAGAGCATCGTCCGTGACCCACACGTCGCGGACGATTCCCGGGTCGCGACCGGGAATCTTTGGGCTGCGGACCCTGTAGCCTAGGTCGCGGCCGTGCTTAGTGTAACCCAGGAGACGGCGAATGGTCGCGTTGTACTGGACGGCAATCTCCGGCGGCACGGCGATGTACTGGTTGACCTCCTGGCGCAGCCAGCCCAAGGCGTAGGTGTTGATCAGGCCCATGCGCGGTGCGTTCGAACGATTGGCGCCGCCGCCGTGCCACAGCGACCCCATGTAGAACAGCACCGACCCCTTGGGCATGATCGCCTGAACCGGCTCGCCGGGCGCCTCGGCGTAGACGTGCGACACCGCGTGGCTGCCCAGCACCACGCGGGTGCCGCCGTTGTCCTCGGTAAAGTCGTTGAGCGCCCACATGACGCCGATCTGGGTCTCCAGGCCGGGAAGGTCCAGGGGATAGATTGAGTCGTCGCGATGGAGGACCTGATGGTCTTCGCCGGGCAGGATCTCGACCCCCGTGGTGCTGCCGATACGGTAGGCCATGCAGTGGGGCCGGAGGATTGCGTCGGCCACCGCCAGCACCCAGGGGTGGCCGATCATCCTGGCCGTGGTTGGCGCGTAACCCAGCACGCCGGAGATGCGCAGGGTGCGGTAGCCGTTGAAGTCGTTCTCCTGAAGCTTGCCGCGGCTGTCAAACTCGGCACGCTTTTCGGCGGCGCAGGCGTCGACGGTGGCGTCATCGAGGGCATGCCGGATGACGGCGGCACCGGTTTGGCGCAGCACACCCATCACCGTATCGCTGTCAGCGTCGTTCTCGAAGACAGGCAGTTCCATGGTCATTCCCTTAACTCTCTCAGAACCGGCTAGACTCTAAACCGAGCGGTTCATGCCGCCGTCGACGACGAAACTCTGGCCGGTGATGTAGCCGGCGTCGGGCGACAGCAGGAAGGCGACGGTGGTGGCGGCCTCGGCAACCTCGTCCGAGCGCTCCATGGGAATGCTGCGGATTAGGGACTCCGGCCAGGTGTAGTTGTCGAGAAAGCCCGGCAACAGGTCGCTCATGCGGATGTTGGCGGCGCCGTAGCGGTCCGCGAACAGCTTGGTAAAGCCGGTGAGCGCGGCACGGATGGTCGACGACGTGGGGATGGAACCGTGGGGCTCGACCGCGGCGAAGGCTGAGATGTTGACGATGGACCCTCCGCCGCGTTGGGTCATGGGCACAGTCACCAGCCGGGCCATTCGCACCACGTTGAGGAAATAGAGGTCCAGTGTCAGGTGCCAGTCTTCGTCGGAGATATCAAGCAAATGAGTGTCGCAGTCCGGGTCGTGCTGGCGGCCGACAACCGCCGTAGAATGTGGCGCGTGGCCGGTGTTGTTGACCACCCCGTCGATGCGGCCAAAGGCGCTCAGGGCGGTCTCGACCAGGCATTCCAGGTCGGTGGTCTCGAGCACCGAGCCCTGGATCGCCTTAGCTCCGAGTTCCTCGGCCAGTTGACCGGCACCGTCGCCCCGCGACATCAGCACCAGGTCATAATCTCGCGCCGCAAGCTCACGGGCACAGGCGGCGCCGATGCCGCTGCCGGCGGCGGTGACAATGGCGACGGGCTGGTCTGTCATGGGGCTGTCATCCAGTGGCTCACGGCGCGCCCAACAGAGCGGCGCGGAAGCGGTCCTTGAGTTCTACGCCATCTTGGGGCGGCAGCACCAGGGGTGGGGTCTCGGCCCGGACCTTGATGGTCACGAACACCGGGCCGGGGGCGTCGCGCAGCAGGCGCACGGAGGAGTCCAGGCCATCGCCGTCGCGCGCCAGGGCGGTGACCGGGAAGCCGGCGGCGCGGGCCATGGCGGCCAGGTCGGCGCCATGGGCGGTATGGGTCTCCTGCATGCCGGTCTCGCCGTAGCGTTCGTTGTCGAGCACGGCGACGGCCAGATTGGCGGTTCCCTGGACGGCGATGGTCGCCAGGGCGCCGAGCCCCATGAGCATCTCTCCGTCGCCGGTAATAACCAGCACCCGGCGCCCGGGCTGGGCCACGGCAAGGCCGAGGCCGACCATGGCGGCGCCACCCATGGCGCCCCACAGGGGAAAGTCGAGGTCGTGGTCACCGACGGCGGCGACGTCCCAGGCCGCGGCGCCGAGGCCGGCGACCACAAGCATGTCGCCGCGATTGGCCAGCAGCCTGTCGACCACGGCGCGGCGGCCCAGGGAGAAGGTTTCGCTGGCGCCCGTCATGGTCTAGCCCTCGAACTGTTTGATGCCGACGACCGCCTGGCCGATCAGCACGGCGCGGGCCTGGCAATCGTTATAGGCGCCGCGGGCCGCTTCGGCGACCAGTCCGGCAACAGCGCCAGGGTCATCGGTGCGGTGGACCTCGGCACCGGCCAGTTCAAAGGCGGCGCGGGTGTTGCGGCCCATGGGCATCTGCCACTGGTTGGTCTCGCCGTCCTCGCCTCGCATGGTGACGATGACGAGCAGCGGAAAGCGGCAGACCTGGATGAGCGACAGCATGTTGAGGCAGTTGCCGACACCGCTGCTTTGCATGAGCAGCGCGCCGCGCTGGCCGCCGAGCCATGCGCCGGCCATCATGGCGACGCCTTCCTCCTCGGTGGTCAGGGACACCGTGGTCATGGCCGGGTCGGCCCGGCAGGCCTCAATCAGGCGGGTCAGGCCGGCGTCGGGCACATGGGCGACCTGGCCGACCCCGGCGTCGCACAGGACGCGGTGAACGTGGTCCGGCCAAGTTTCGTCATTTGGCGCCATGGTCACTGTGATTCCTCATGCATCTCGGTCATGGGCAGAGTAGGCTGCGGTCCGAGAGTAGCGCCACGAGAGGCTGGTGGGAATGGTCGATAATGGGTTCGGACAGTCGGCCCAACGGCTGGAAGACAGAATGCTGTTGCGCGGCGCCGGCAGCTTCACCGCCGACCTGAATCTAGACTGCCAGGTCCATATGGTGGTGCTGCGCTCGCCCCATGGCCACGCCGACATTACCGCCATGAACAGCGCCGGCGCGGCGGCCATGGCCGGCGTGGCGGCGGTGTTGACCGGTGTCGATGCCGATGGCGACGGGCTCGGCGACATTGCCGGCGGCGACAGCCTGAAAAATCGCGATGGCAGCGACCCCGTCACCCCGGCGCGGCCGGTTATCGCCCGTGACCGGGTGCGCTATGTGGGCGAGCCGGTGGCCGTGGTGGTCGCCGACTCCCTGGCC
>JAYZAP010000032.1:0-5088 GCA_036339655.1 Pseudomonadota bacterium
GACGGCGGCCGCATCAACATTTCGGCTTGTTCATTGGGCGCCGCCGGTGCCTGCCTGGATGCGGCCCTGGAGCACGTCAAGACCCGCCGCCAGTTCGGCCGCCCCCTGGCCGAGTTCCAGGCCCTGCGCTTCCGCCTCGCCGACATGGCTACCGACCTGGAGGCCGCCCGGCTCATGGTCCACAACGCCGCCGCCAAGCTCGACGCCGGCGCCCCCGACGCCACCATGACCTGCGCCATGGCCAAACGCTTCGCCACCGACGTGGGCTTCGACGTCTGCAACGAAGCGCTACAGCTCCACGGCGGCTACGGCTATCTCCGCGACTATCCGGTCGAACGCTATCTCCGGGACGTGCGGGTTCACCAAATTTTAGAAGGCACCGGCGAAATCATGCGAGTAATCATCGCCCGCCGTTTGCTCGACGAGTGATGATTACCAGATAAAGAGGGGAGTGGGCGCCCCCGGGGTAAAGGGCGCCCACCACGCCGGCGGTAGCGCCCCGATAGCTTGGCCTCGGGGTGGAGGCGGTCAAATGGCCGCGCCACGAAATGCGCAGGGAGGCTGTCGCTCGCCGGCGGTAAACTGGGTGAGGTGAATTCGAGGGCCGCCAGGGTGGTCTCGGCGTAAACCGGGAGTTCGGTGTCGAGAGAACTGGCGTCCTCGGGGGTGAACAGTTCTTCGCCTTCCTCAAGCAGGACTTCCGGGCCTTCGTCGGACGCCATGCCGCCGGCCAGGACCGGGCCCATAGCCAGCATCAGGGCCGCCATGGCGGTGAAAGTGAACTTGGAACTCATAGATCGTCTCCTGCTTAAGAATTTGTTGCAGGTTTGTTGTAGCCAGCGATTGCGGCCTGATTGGGACTCGAATGTGGCGGGATCGTGATATTTCACCACTCGCGGCAGGTCGTTGAGTCTGCTAGGAATTGCGTCCGTGGACGACATTGTTTTCAGCATCTGCGGCGGCGCCGGACGGGTTACCCTCAACCGACCCCAGGCCCTTAACGCCCTGACCCTCGACATGGCGCGGCGGCTCCATGGCCAACTCCGGGATTGGGCCGATGACGACCGGGTCGAGCGGGTGGTGGTCGACGGCGCCGGCGATCGGGCGTTCTGCGCCGGCGGCGATGTGCGCGACCTCTATGAGGCCATGGGCCGGCCCGGCGACCCGTTGATCGCCGCCTTTTACAGGGACGAGTACACCCTCAATCATCGCATCAAGGGCTACGGCAAGCCGTATGTGGCGCTGATCGACGGGGTGGTCATGGGCGGCGGCGTCGGGGTCTCGGTCCACGGCTCTCAACGGGTGGTCACGGAACACGCCCTGTTCGCCATGCCCGAGACCGGTATCGGCCTGTTTCCCGACGTGGGCGGCACATGGTTTCTGCCGCGCATGCCCGGCGAGATCGGCCTCTATCTCGGCCTCACTGGCGCCCGCCTGCGAGCGGCCGACGCGCTCTATTGCGGCGTCGCCACCCATTTCGTTCCGCGTGAGCGACTTGGCGAGGTGATCGAGGGCCTGGCCGATGGCGACGAGGGACTCGATAGTCTGGCCGAAGATCCTGGCGATCCGCCCTTGAAGGGCCGGCGCGAAATCATCGATCGCTGTTTCGCCGGCGACTCGGTCGAGGCGGTTATAGGGTTGCTCCAGGCGGAGGGTGGTGAGTGGACGGACAAGACCTTGGCGGTTCTAGGGACCAAATCGCCGACCAGTCTCAAGGTGGCGTTCCGCCAGATCCGCGAGGGCGCGTCCCTCGACTTCGCCGGCGCCATGGGTCTTGAGTACCGTTTGTCCCAGCGGTTCTGCGCCGCCCACGACTTTCGCGAAGGGGTCCGTGCGGTGGTCATCGACAAGGACCACAAGCCGCAATGGCGACCGCCCGACCTGAGCGCCGTCAGCGAGGCCGACGTGGACGCCTAC
This sequence comes from Pseudomonadota bacterium, assembly GCA_036339655.1. Taxonomy (GTDB): domain Bacteria; phylum Pseudomonadota; class Alphaproteobacteria; order JAAXGF01; family JAAXGF01; genus JAYZAP01. Next base: position 1,918 of record JAYZAP010000032.1, read on the forward strand.
TTTGCCCCGCTGGAAGGCGGAGATTTGCTATTGTAATTGTCTAGGAAACGGGGGGGGAGAGCAGCCATGACCGACATCGGATTTATCGGCACCGGCAACATGGGCGGTCCCATGGTCGCCAACTTGGTCGTCGCCGGCCACGCGGTGACCGCCTTCGATGTGGTCGAGGCGGCGCGCCAGGCGGCCACCGATGGCGGCGCCACACTGGCCGACAGCGCCAACGCGGCGGCCGGGGCGGGCGACGTGGTCATTACCATGCTGCCCGCTGGCGAAAATGTACGTGACGTCTATTTAGGCGATGGCGGATTGATCGCCGCCGCCCGGTCCGGCGCCCTGCTGATCGATTCCTCGACCATCGATGTGGACTCCGCCCGTGTGGTCAACCAGGCGGCGGATGACGCCGGATACGAGATGCTCGACGCGCCGGTGTCGGGTGGTGTCGCCGGCGCCCAGGCCGGGACCCTGACTTTCATGATCGGCGGCTCGGAAGCGGCTTTCGCCCGGGCCGAACCCATTCTCGAGGTCATGGGCGGCAAGATCGTCCACGCCGGCCCGGCGGGCAATGGTCAGGCGGCCAAGATCTGCAACAACATGATCCTCGGCATCACCATGATCGGCATTTCCGAGGCCTTCACCCTGGCCGACCGCATCGGGCTCGACGCCCAAAAGCTGTTCGACATTTCGTCCAAGGCCTCGGGGTCGTGCTGGGCCATGCTCAACCATCTGCCGGTGGCTGGCATCGTCGAAACCTCGGCGGCCAACCGCGATTACCAGCCCGGCTTCTCGGCGACGATGATGCACAAGGACTTGACCCTGGCCCAGGCGGCGGCCACCACGGCGGGGGCGTCGACGCCGCTCGGCGCCCACGCGGCGGCGCTCTACACCGAATTCGTCGATGGCGGCAACAGCGGCCTCGACTACTCGGCGATCATCAAGCTCATCGCCGACCGGGAGGCCTGAGCCATGGCGCGGTTCGACGGAAAGGCGGTGCTGGTGACCGGCGCCAATTCGGGCATCGGCGCGGCCACGGCCCGGGCGTTCGGGGCCGAGGGCGCGCGGCTGATGATGACCGGCTTCGACGCCGAGGCGGGCGCCGAGGTCATGGCCGAGATCAACGGCGCCGGCGGCGATTCCCGTTTCATCCACGGCGACCTGACGGACCCGATGTTCCGCGACGGTCTGATCGACCGGGTGGTCGCTGAATTGGGCCGGCTCGACGTGTTGTGCAACAACGCCGGGGTCAACCGGCGCGGTCAGGTTCAGGAGTTGAGTCACGAAGACTACCGCCTGATCATGACCGTCAATATCGAGACCGTGTTCGCCCTGTCGCGCGCCGCCATTCCGGTGATGCGGGAGCAGGGCGGCGGCGCCATCGTCAATACCGCCTCCGAGCTTGGCGAAACCGCTACCGCCAACATCCCGGCCTACTGCTCAAGCAAGGGCGCGGTGGTGCAGTTGACCCGGGCCATGGCGCTGGAGCACGCCCGCGAGGGCATCCGCATCAACGCCATCTGCCCCGGCCCGGTCATGACCGACCTGCTGGCCGGCGGCAAGGACGAAGCCTATCTGACGCAAACCGCCGAGGCCGTCCCTATGGGCCGCATCGGTGAGCCCCACGAAATCGCCCCCGCCATCCTGTTCCTGGCCAGTGACGAGGCGAGCTTCATGACCGGGGCCATGATGATCGTCGACGGCGGCGTCACGGCGGGATAGACGATGGCCCGGTTCGACGGCAGGACGGTGCTGATCACCGGCGCCAACTCGGGCATTGGCGCGGCCAGCGCCAGGGCGTTCGGCGCCGAAGGCGCGCGGCTCATGCTTACCGGCAACGATGGCGAAGAAGGTGCGGCGGTGGCGGCCGACATAAATGATGCCGGCGGCGATGCCCAGTTTATTCAAGGCGACCTCATGGACCGGGGATTTAGAGAGGGGCTGGTGGATTGCACCGTGGCCGAACTCGGTCGCCTTGACGTATTATTCAACAACGCCGGCGTTGGCCACGGCGGCACTGTCGAGGACATGCCCATGGCCGACTATCAACTGGTCATGACGGTCAATCTCGAGGCCCCGTTCGCCCTGTGCCGCGCCGCCATTCCGGTGATGAAAGCCCAGGGCGGCGGCGTCATCGTCAATACTGCGTCGGAACTCGGCACCGTCGCCACCAAACGGGCGGTGGCCTATTGCGCCAGCAAGGGCGGCGTCATTCTGATGACCCGCGCCATGGCCTTGGACCACGCCCGCGACGGCATTCGCATCAACGCCATCTGTCCCGGGCCGGTGGATACGGCATTGTTGTACGACGGCAACGACGACCCGGTCGCCGGCGAAACGCCCATGAACCGCATCGGCGAGGTCGGCGAAATCGCCCCAGCGGTGCTGTTCCTGGCCTCCGATGACGCCAGTTTCATGACCGGCGCCACCATGATTGTCGATGGCGGCGCCACCGCCTGAGTAACTAAAATAGGGGAGGGGAATTGAGAGTTTCGGCATTGGCGGCCATCATCCTGATTTCGGCGACGGCGACCGTCGGGGCGGAAACGCCGCTTGAGCGCGGCACCTATCTCATGCAGGGCATCGTCGCCTGCGGCAATTGTCATTCGTCACGCACTCCTGAGTGGCCTCTGATCGACGGCATGGAGATGACCGGCAACCTTGTTGTTGTCGAGGAAATGTTCACCACCTATGCGCCGAACATCACGCCCGATGTGGAGACCGGTATCGGCGGCTGGAGCGACGCCGAAATCAACACCGCTATTCGCGAGGGCCCGCGGCCCGACGGCACCATCATCGGCCCGCCCATGCCAATCAGCGTCTACCGGGGTATTCCCGACACCGACGCCCGCACCCTGGTGGCCTATCTGCGAACCCTACCACTGATTAAGAACACTTTGCCCAAGTCGGAATACCGCATTCCCTTGCCGCCGTCCTATGGCCCGCCCGTGGGCAGCGTGCCCGATGTGCTGCGGGATGATCCGTTGGTTTATGGCGCTTATCTGGCGGGACCGTTGAGCCATTGTTTCGAATACCATTCGCTCCTGGTTAACAGCCGGCCGAACTGGGGAAACCAGCCGGGGGGCCGGAGGCATGCATCTTCCCGGCCCCTGGGTTATCTCAGTGACCGACAATATCACGCCCCACCCCGAGGACGGCATCGCCCATTTCAGCGACGCC
>JAYZAP010000033.1:0-7627 GCA_036339655.1 Pseudomonadota bacterium
ATGTCGCTGGACCCCTATATGCGCGGCCGCATGAACGACGGTGAGTCCTACGCCGAGCCGGTGGCCATCGACGGGATCATGGGTGGTGGCTCGGTGGGCCGGGTGGTGGCGTCCAACGGCTCCGGCCTGGCCGAGGGCGACTATGTGCTGGGCTACGGCGGCTGGCAGGACTACGCCGTGATGAAGGGCCGCCACCTCAGGAAGCTCGACCCGGCGGCGGCCCCCATCTCCACGGCGTTGAGTGTCCTCGGCATGCCCGGCATGACCGCCTATTGCGGCCTGTTGCGCATCGGCGAGCCAAAGGAGGGCGAAACCGTGGTGGTGGCCTCGGCGTCTGGGCCGGTCGGCGGCACCGTGGGTCAAATCGCCAAGCTCAAGGGCTGCCGTGCCATTGGCATCGCCGGGGCCGACGAGAAATGCGATTACGTCAAAAACGAGCTCGGCTTCGACGACTGCATCAGCCACCGCCGTGACGATTTGGCGGAAGCCCTAGCGGCGGCCTCCCCCGACGGCATCGACGTCTACTATGAAAACGTCGGCGGCAAGGTGTTCGACGCGGTCTATCCGCTGCTTAACTTCTTCGCCCGCATACCGGTATGCGGCGTCATCACCCGCTACAACGTGGCCGAGACCGCGCCGGGGCCGGACCGGCTGCACAGCTATATCGCCAACAGCCTGACCAAGCGCTTCCGCACCCAGGGCTTCATCGTCACCGACTTCGAGGACATGCGCGGCGAATTCGAGCGCGACATGAGCCAGTGGGTGAGGGACGGCAAGGTGCGCTACAAGGAGGACATCGTCCAAGGTATCGAGAACGTGCCGGCGACCATGATCGGTCTGCTCGCGGGCAAGAACTTCGGCAAGCAGTTGGTCCAGGTGGCGCCGGATCCGACCCGATGAGTGAGAGTATCTTCGACCGGGGACTGGGCCAGACTCCGGCCAACTTTCAGGCGCTGACGCCGCTCACGTTCCTCGATTGGGCGGCGGCGGTCTATCCCGACAAATGTGCCGTCATCCACGGCGACCTGCGCTATAGTTATGCTGAGTTCAGCGGCCGCGCGCGGCGTTTGGCCAGTGCCCTGGCCGGACGCGGCATCGGGGTCGGCGATACCGTGGCGATCATGGCACCCAATGTGCCGGCCATGCTCGAAGCGCACTACGGCGTGCCCATGGTTGGCGCCGTGCTCAATGCCTTGAACTACCGCCTCGACGCCGCCGCCATCGCCTTCATCCTCGATCACGGCGAGGCCAAGGTGTTGCTGACCGACCGCGAATTTTCGCCAGTCATCAAGGACGCCCTGGCGCAAATAGGCCGCCCTATCATCGTCATCGATATCGACGACCCCCTGGGCGATGGCGGCGAACTGCTTGGTGAAAAGGACTACGAGGCGTTTCTCGAAGAGGGCGACCCAGCCTACGCCTGGACGCCGCCGGGCGACGAATGGCAGGCGCTGTCGCTGTGCTACACCTCGGGCACCACGGGAAATCCCAAGGGCGTGGTGCTGCACCACCGAGGCGCCTTCCAGAACGCCATGGGCAACGCCATGATGTTCGACATCGACCGGCGCTCGGTCTATCTCTGGACCCTGCCCATGTTTCATTGCAACGGCTGGACCTTCACTTGGGGCATCACCGCCATGGGCGCCACCCATGTCTGCCTGCGCAAGCCCGATCCGGCACTGATCTTTCCGATGATCGCCGAGCACGGCGTCACCCACATGTGCGGCGCGCCCATCGTGCTCAACATGCTGGTTCACGCCCCCGACGAACAGAAGCGGACTTTCGACCATGTTGTCGAGGTCGCGACCGGCGGTGCCGCGCCGCCCAGCGCGGTGATTGCCGCCATGGAGGGCATGGGCTTTATCGTCACCCATCTCTACGGCCTGACCGAGACCTACGGGCCGGCCAGCATCTGCGCCTGGCATGACCATTGGGACGACATGAATGTGGACGATCGGTCCGCCAAGATTTCGCGTCAGGGGGTGCGCTATCCGACCCTGACAGGCCTCATGGTCGCCGACCCGGAAACCATGGCGCCGGTGCCGGCCGACGGCGAAACCATGGGCGAGATCATGATGAGCGGTAACACGGTGATGAAGGGTTATCTTAAGAACCCGGACGCCACGGCCGAGGCGCTGCGCGGCGGCTGGTTTCATTCCGGCGACGTCGGCGTGGTTCACCCGGATGGCTATATCGAGGTCAAGGATCGCTCCAAGGACATCATCATCACCGGCGGCGAGAACGTCTCCAGCCTGGAAATCGAGGAGACCCTGTACAAGCACCCCAAGGTCATGGAGGCCGCCGTGGTCGCCAAGCCCGACGACAAATGGGGCGAGGTACCCTGCGCTTTCGTCACCCCCAAGGCGGCCTTCGATGACGACATCACCGCCGACGAGATCATCGCCTTCTGCCGCGACAACATGGCCCACTTCAAGGCCCCCAAGGCGGTGGTGTTCGGCCCCCTGCCGAAGACTTCGACCGGCAAGATCCAAAAGTACACCCTGCGGGAGCAGGCTGTAGACGCTTAAATAATTCTAATGCGATAATTGAGAAATCATCGTTTGTTGGCCTCTGGGCGGGCCACAATGTTTATCTTCAGCTTATGAATAATACCGTGAATAGGATGGAGAAGACCATGACAGCCACCATTACCGCGCCGCGCGATGTTCTTGAGCCGGCATCCAGTTTCCGGCCGTTTACTCTTGACGAATACGAGGCGCGCTGGGTCCGGACCTATGCCGCCATGGCCGAGCAGGGCTACGACGTGGCGGTGGTCTGGGGCAAGACCTCGGGGGTCTATGAGCGCGCCGGCGACATGCTTTATCTCAGCAACTTCTTTTCGACCCACTCGGGCCAGGAGCCCGACACGGTGCTGTGGAACGGACGTTCCTATTCCGCGCTCATCATGCAGCAGGGCGAGGTTCCCGAGCTTGTCACCGACGAGGCCGAGGCGCGTTTCGACATCATCGCCACGGACCGCTTCCAGGGGCTTTACGATCCCATCAAGGGGGTCGCCGATACTCTCAAGGCGCGCGGCATTGAAGGCAAGGTGGCCTTAGTCGGCAGCGACTTCCTGCCCATGAAATATTGGCTTCAGCTCGAAGCCCAGACGCCGGGTATCGAGTGGCTGCCCGAGGACGATCTGGTGCGCGGCGTGCGCCTGGTCAAAAGCCCGGCCGAGCTGGCCCTGTTCCGCGAGGCCGGCGAACTGGTGACCCGCGCCCACACCGCTATGATGGAGGTACTGATCGCCGGCAAGGCGGAAAGCGTGGCGGCCGGGGCGGCTGGCAAGATCCTGCTCGAAGGCGGCGGCAATTGGCATCGCATGCCGATTTCCCACGGTAACATCAGCCAGTACCTGGAGAGCGATCCGCTGACCGGTTTCAGTACCTTGACGCCGGCCGAGGGCGACATCGTCCACGGCTTCATCTACGGACCGATCCTCAAGGGCTACTGGCTCGACCCGGGCCGCACGGCGGTGTGCGGCGGCAAGCCGTCGCCGGAGAAGCGCCACGTCACTGAATCCCTGGTCGAGGTCATGGAGAAGCTGATGGATGCCATCAAGCCCGGGGTCAAGGTCAAGGACGTGGGCATTCTCGGCGACGAGCTCAGCGAAGCCTCCGGCTATTCATCGGAAGTACTCAAGACCAACTGGCCGTACTACGGCCACAGTAATGGGTGCATGTGGGAAGCGCCCTACATCGAGCCCCGCCTGTGCTCGGACGACGATGTGTTCCTCGAAGGCATGGTGGCCAGCGTCGAGGGCTTCTACGACAGCCCCGGCGTCGGCACCGCCGTGTTCGAGACCAACTACATCATAACCAAAGATGGCGTCGACGAAATCACCCCGGTGCCGCACCTGTTTTGGTAGGGGGAGGCATCTTCCCTAGTTTAGGGGACAGTATATTAATTAGATAAGTATACTGTCCCCTTAATTACAACATCGGGTGATAGGCGCCGTCGAGGCCGAGGAATTCGGCGCCGTCGGCCCGGTAGAAGTTGTCGCCGCCCGAGTCCTTAAGCACCTGGAGCATGGCCGGCAGTGGTTGGCCGTCGCCCTCCAACTTGGCGATGACCCTGGCCGGGCCGAGGGCGTCTAGGAACTGGAACGGGCCCTTGCGCCAGGCGAAACCCCAGCGCATGGCGTTGTCGATGTTGACCACGTCGTTGGAGATTTCCGGGACCAGCCCGGCGGCGTAGCAGAGGGTGCCGCCCATGAGGTCCCAGGTGAAGCGCGCTTGCGCGTCGTCGCCGAATATTAGGCTGGCGGCGTCCTGGTGGGTCCCGGCCAGTTCCACGTCCATGGCGTCCCGCCACTGGCCGTTGGTCAGGTCGTAGATTTCCTTCGAGCGGCTGCCGTCGTCGTGCTTGATCATCTTGTAGAAGCCGCTGCCGGTTTTGCGTCCCAACTGGCCGCTGTCGTGCATGGCCTGCTCGGTGGCGGGCAGGCTGGTGAAGGCGTGGCCGGCGTCACTGCCGGGTAAATTGACCGCCAGATTCTTGCCCACCAGGGCCATGATATCGAGACCGATGAGGTCGAACAGGCCGTAGAGCCCGGTCTTGGGCAGGCCCACCGGGCCGTTCATGAGGGCGTCGATGTCCTCCATGGAAAGGCCGTCGGCGAGGGCCGCCTTGGCCTTGTGCAGGCCCGACAGCAGCAGGAAGCAGCCGATGCGGTTGCCGATGAAGTTGACCGTGTCCTTGGCGTGGACCACGCCCTTGCCGAGCGTGCCGCCGCAGAAGTCGGTGAAGGCGTCGATGACGTCAACCGTGGTGTCGCTGTCGGGCACCAGTTCCATGAGCTTCATGACCTGGACCGGATTGAAGAAATGAGTCACCGCGATATCCCGGCGTAGGCGTTCGGGCATGCCTTGGGTGATCGAGTGGAGCGGAATGCCAGACGTGTTGGTGCTGACCACCGAGCCGTCCCGGCGCAGCGGCTCGAAGCGCTCGAACAGCGCCCGCTTGGCGTCCACATCCTCGACGATGGCTTCGCAAATCCAGTCGTAGTAGGCGATTTGGCCGAGGTCGTCGTCGAAGCTGCCGAGGGTAATGAGCGAGGCCTTTTCCGGGTCTTCCAGGGATGGCGGCCGGCCGTTGAGAATGCGGTCCAGGGCCTTCTCGGCGGCGGCTCGGTCGACGTCGAGCAACAGCACCCGGTGGCCCGCCTGGGCACAGGCCCCGGCAATCCCGGTGCCCATGGTGCCGCCGCCAAGCACGGCGACGGAATTGATCGTGCGGCTCATGGAGATCTCCTGGTCCCTGGTGCGAAGCGACAGACCATAGAGCCGCGCGGGAACCTTGGCAAACCTCTCGCACCGGGTCCGCTGGACGCTTCTACGCGGGCTGTGTAGGCTGCGCCGCAACAGCATATAGAGAGGACCGAAATGGCCGGACCGCGATACTTCAAGCCCGACACGTTGAGCCTTCACGCCGGCCAGCGGCCGGACTCGGACTTCGGCTCGCGGGCGGTGCCGATCTACCAGACCACTTCCTATGTGTTCGACGACACCGACCACGCCGCCGCCCTGTTCAACCTGGAGCGTGCCGGCCATCTCTATTCGCGCATCTCCAACCCGACCACGGCGGTGCTCGAGGAGCGCATCGCAGCCCTCGAGGGCGGCGTCGGCGCGGTCTGCACGGCGAGCGGCCAGGCGGCGCTGAGCCTGGCGGTCATGACTCTGATGGACGGCGGCAGCCATATCGTCTCGTCCCAGTCGGTCTACGGCGGCTCCCACAACTTGTTCATGCACACCCTGCCGCGATTCGGTATCACCACCACCTTCGTCGACCCGCGCGACCCGGACGCCTACAAGGCGGCGATAAAGCCCAACACCCGGCTTTTGTTCGTCGAGACCCTGGGCAATCCCGGCCTCGAAGTACCCAACATGCGCGCCATTTCGGCCATCGGCCACCATGCCGGTATCCCGCTCATGGTCGACAACACATTCGCCACGCCGTACCTCTGCCGGCCCCTGGAATGGGGCGCCGACTTGGTCCATCACTCGATTACCAAATTCATGGGCGGCCACGGCATTGCCGTCGGCGGCGTCATCGTCGACGGCGGCCAGTTCGACTGGGACGCCTCGGGGCTGTTTTCAACCTTGACCGAGCCCTACGCCGGCTATCACGGCATCGACTACGCCGAGGAGTTCGGTCCCCAGGCCTTCATCATGCGCGCCCGCCCCGAGGGCCTGCGCGACGTCGGTGCCTGCATCAGCCCGACCAATGCCTTCCACATCCTGCAAGGGGTCGAGACCTTGCCAGTGCGTATGCAGCGCCATGTGGAGAACGCCCGCAAGGTGGTTGCCTTCCTGCACGGTCACGAGGCAGTGGAATGGGTCACCTGGCCGGAACTTCCCGAGCACCCGGACCATGAGCTGGCTAAGGAAATGCTGCCCAAGGGCTGTGGCGCCATCTTCAGTTTCGAGCTCAAGGGCGGCCGCGCCGCCGGGCGCAAGTTCATCGAGGGCCTGCGCCTGTTCTCGCACCTGGCCAACGTCGGCGACGCCAAGTCCCTGGTCATTCACCCCGGCTCGACCACCCACCAGCAGATGGACGCCGACTCCCTGAAGGCGGCGGGTATTTCCGAGGGCCTGGTGAGGCTGTCAATCGGGCTGGAGGATTCCGACGACCAGTTGGACGACCTCGCGCGTGCGTTAAAAGCGTCTCAGCGCTAGGAGCCTGGGACATGGACATTCAAGTTGACGGCAAGAACTTGTTTGCGGCCACTGGCGGCAAGGACTTCGACCCGGCCCAGCCGACCATTGTCTTCGTCCACGGCGGCGGCCTCGACCATACCACCTGGGTGCTGCAGACCCGCTATTTTTCCTATCACGGCTACAATGTGCTGGCCGTCGACATGCCCGGTCACGGCCGCTCGGAAGGTCCCATGCCGGCATCGGTGGAAGACACCGCCGACTGGATCATACGCCTGTTCGACACCCTTGAATTGGACCAGGCGGCCCTGGTCGGCCACAGCACCGGCTCCCTGGTGGTATTCGACGCCGCGGCGCGTCACAACACCCGGGTCACCGCCCTGGCCCTGCTCGGCGTCTCTATCCCCATGCCGGTGGCGGACGTCTTGCTCGACGCCGCCGCGGCCAACGACCACGCAGCCTTCGACATGGTCAACCTGTGGGGCCACAGCCGCGACGGCCAGATCGGCCACAACCGGGCGCCCGGCCTGTGGATGACCGGCGAGGGCCTGCGCCTGCTCGAGCGCTCCGGCCCCGGCGTGCTCCACGCCACTCTCAATGCCTCGAACAACTACACCGATGGGGTCGCCATCGCCGGCAAAATCAAGTGCCCGACCCTCATGGTGCTCGGTCAGCGCGACGCCATGACCCCGCCGCGCGCCGCCAAACCTCTGGCCGAGGCTATCCCTGGCGTCCGGGTCATCACCCTCAAGGACTGCGGCCACATGATGATGGCCGAGCAGCCCAACGAGGTGCTGGATGCGCTGATTTCCATTCTCTGAGGTCAGCCTTGCCACGGGTTCCGCGGTGTCGCCGTCACATTTCGATCGCCTTGTCTGATTGAGTTGCCATGAGCCAGCATTCGATACCCGACAGCTTTGACGGGTTAGCCCGGGCCGCCGTACCGGGAGGACGGCTTGTTCATGTTA
>JAYZAP010000034.1:0-6086 GCA_036339655.1 Pseudomonadota bacterium
AAACATGTTGGGTACCACCATGGTACCACGAGTTTTCAATAATCATCACAAATTATCATAACAAACCCGACAATACAACGCATACAAAATGTCGACATGTAACAAATTTCTTAAAATTTCATTGAATTTCCAAATGCGTAATACTTGCTAATACTAGACTACGAATCTGGGGGTCGGGAGTTCGAATCTTCCCGGGCGCGCCATATTTCCCGTTGCTACGCTTCAACAAAGCCTTGGCGCCTGAGCCTTGAAATAGCGCAAATTGTCGTTGATTCAGGTACTGGGCCAGTTGCGACCTCCCGCGATCACCCCTAACGTGCTTCGGCCTTTCGCCCGCAATTCTTCTTTCGAAAGTCCCGCGCGTTGACGTCCCACTACTTGTCTCCCCTCATGGCACCCCGTTCGATTGCCTTGGTCGGCGCCTCGGCGCGTCCCGAGGCCTACGGCAACGGCATGATTCATTCATGCCTGTCGGCGGGCTTCGCGGGCGATGTCTTTCTGGTCAACCCGCGCTATGAGAAGATTGAGGGGCTGGCCTGCTATCCGGCCATCGGCGACATTCCCGGCGCCGTCGACCTGGCCGTGCTTTGCGTCGCCAACGAGCGCCTCGAGGCGGCCTTGGGCGACGCCATCGCCAGCGGCGCCGGTGCCGCCGCCATCTTCGCCAGTGGCTATATGGCGCAAGCCGGCGACGGGCCGGCGCTCACCGAACGCCTGGCCACCATGGCCCGGGACGCCACCATGCCGATCTGCGGCGGCAATTCCATGGGTTTCTACAATTCTGCCTCGAAAACTCATGTGAGTCTCGGCAACCGTGACGAGTGGCCCGATGGTGATGTCGCCATGATCAGCCAGTCGGGCTCCGTCTCCATCGCCATGACCGCTATCGCCGGGCGGCTCAACTGGAACCTGCTGGTGTCGTCGGGCCAGGAGCTGACGGTGACCGCCGCCGACTACCTCGACTACGCCCTGGAGATGCCGTCGACCCGCGCCGTCGGCGCCTTCCTCGAAGCGGTGCGCGACCCCGAGGGCTTCACCGCCGCCCTGGACAAGGCGGCGGCGCGGGACATCCCGGTGGTCATCGTCAAGGTCGGGCGCACCGCGCTCAGCGCCAAATTCGCCACCACCCATTCCGGCGCCCTGGTCGGCAGCGACGCCGCCTATGACGCGGTGTTCGACCGCTTCGGCGTGTTGCGGGTCGACGACATGGACGAACTCATCGCCACCCTGCAACTGGTCAGCCGACCGCGCCGGGCGGGACCCGGCGGCCTCGCCTCGATTCATGATTCCGGCGGCGAGCGCGAGTTGCTGGCCGATATCGCCGACGATGTTGGCCTGCCGCTCGCCGACATATCCGACCACACCAGAACTCGCCTCGCCGGGCGCCTGGAGTACGGCCTCGAGCCGGGCAACCCGCTCGACGCCTGGGGCACCGGCAACGACTACGAGGGCATCTTCCGCGACTGTTTCGCGGCCCTGGCCGAGGACGACGACACCGCGGTCGCCCTGTGGATCGCCGACATCGACGACCGCTCAGCCACCCACGAGTTCTATTGCGACGCCGCCCTCGATATCGCCGGGCGCATGGACAAGCCGGTGGCCGTGGCGTCGCTCGCCAGCAACACGGAGAACCGGGTCCTGACCGGGCGCATGAGCACCACCGAAGTGCCGGTGCTCAAGGGCGGCCGGCCGAGTATGGTGGCGGTGCGCCGCCTGCTCGACATGCGCGACTTCCGGACGCGGCCGACCAACCCACCGCCAGCCGCGCCCGATGACACCACGGTCAGGCGCTGGCGCCGACGACTGACCGACGGCGGAGCCCTGGACGAGGCCGAGGCCCTCGACCTGCTCGGCGACTTCGGCATCGACGTGACGCCGACCCTGATTATCGAGAGCTGCAAAGCGGCGGTGGAGGCGGCCGCCGCCCTGGGCTATCCGGTCGCCCTCAAGACCGCCATTGCGGGCTTCCAACACAAGTCCGACGTTGGCGGCGTCACCCTCGGGCTTGGCGACGAAGCGGCTGTCGGCACCGCCTATGACGACCTCGCCGCCCGCCTGGGCGCGCGCTGTCTGGTCGCGCCCATGGCGCCAAAAGGCGTCGAAGTGGCGCTCGGTATCATCATCGACGAGCAATTCGGGCCCATGGTCATGGTCGGCGCCGGCGGCGCCCTGGTCGAACACCTCGACGACAGCCGCTGCGCCCTGGCGCCGTTCGGCGAGGCCGAGGCCCGGCGCCTGCTCGACGGGCTCAAGTTGCGCCGTCTGCTCGACGGCGCCCGCGGTGCGGCGCCGGTCGATATTGACACCCTGGCGGCGACCATCGCTAAATTGTCGGTACTCGCCACATCCCTCATCGACTGCCTCGGTGAGCTGGACGCCAATCCTGTCATCGCCGGTCCGAACGGCTGTATCGCCGTTGACGCCCTGGTGGTGCCACAATCGAAATCCTAACCCCCGAGAGGAGACCAACCATGTGGGAAACCATCGAATATGAGAAGGACGGCGCGGTCGCGACCATCCGGATTAATCGCCCCAAGGCGATGAACGCCATGAATTTCAAGATGATGGACGAAATCCCCAAGGCGCTGAAGGAGGCCGAGGACGACCGCGACATCAATGTGATTGTCCTGAGCCACAGTGGCCCCCATTTCGGCGCCGGCTACGACCTGAAAGAGACCTGGAGTTCGGTCTATAAGGGCGACGAAGGCGTTCTCGGCGCCCGCAACATGCTACAATACTGCGTCGATTACGAGTTCGCGCCATGGAACTGCACCAAGCCCGTGATCGCCATGGTGCGCGGCTATTGCCTGGCCGGCAGTTGCGAGCTGGCGATGATGTGCTGCGTCACCTTCGCTTCCGAGACCGCCCAATTCGGCGAGCCGGAAATCCGCTTCTCGACGGCGCCGCCGGCGATGATCATGCCGTGGATCGTCGGCCTCAAGAAGGCCCGCGAAATCCTCTATACCGGCGACTACCTGAGCGCCGAGGAAGCCCGCGAGTGCGGCATGGTCAACCGGGTCTTCCCTGACGACAAGCTGGAAGAGGAAACCTATCGCTACGCCCGGCGCGCCGCGGCGATTTCACAGGAAGGCCTGCGCACCACCAAGGCGGCAATCAACCGGGGCGCCGAGATCGCCGGTTTGCGCAACGCCATCGACGTCGGCATCGACCAGGGCGCCATGCTCGACTCGACCCCTACCGAGGTCTACGTCACCTTCAACCGGATCACCAAGGAGGAAGGTCTGAGCGCCGCCATCCGATGGCGTGAAACCCAATTCGAGGAGTGACATTCCAGATACCATGAACAAAACCACGTTCGGCGCGTCGGCCTATGGTGGCGTTGGCTGGTCGGCGCGCACCGACACATTGCGTGAAGAAATCGGCGGGCTGTGGACCGCCTGCGGCATCGACAACGAGTGGGCGGCGTTGCGCGCCGTGCTGCTCCACCGGCCCGGCGACGAGGTGGCGGCCTCGGCCGATGACCCGGACGCGGTGCAAATGCTCGAGCCGGTGGACGGGGCCACGGCCGCCGCCGAGCACGACGCCATGGCCGATGCCTTCCAGGCCAACGGCGTCACGGTCCACTATGTCGAGCCCGACGGGGCACCGACGCCGAACCAGATGTTCTGCGCCGATCTGTTGTTCATGACCCCGGAAGGGGTGATCCTGGCCCGGCCCGCTTCCACCGTGCGGGCCGGCGAGGAGCGCCAGGTTGCCCGCCGTCTAGCCGATCTCGGCATGCCGCTGCTGCGGGCGCTGCGCGGCAATGCTATCTTCGAAGGGGCCGACGCCATGTGGCTCGACCGCGAGACCGTGGTGATCGGCCGGGGCCTGCGGACCAATTCGGCGGCCATCGATCAGATCACGTCGGTCCTCAGCGAGATGGGCGTCGAGACCCTGGCGGTGGACATGCCGTTCGGCACCATGCACCTCATGGGCATGCTGCGCTTCGCCGATCATGATCTGGCCGTCGCCTGGCCCCGGCGCACCCCCCACGCGGTGGTCGAGGCCCTGCGCCGGCGCGACTATGAGGTCGCCTTCCTGCCCGAGACCGACGACCATGCCATGAATCGAGCCATGAACTTCGTCACCCTGGGGCCGCGCAAAATATTGCTCAACGCCGGTTACGACGTGGTCCAGGACTTCTACGAAAGCCTCGGCATCCATTGCGTCACCGTTCGTGCCCGCGAACTGGTCAAGGCGGCCGGCGGCTTCGGCTGCCTCGCCGGCGTGCTGCACCGCGACCCGGCACAGGGTAACCACGGATTAAGGGGACGCGGTAAAATGGCCCTATATAACCGGATAATGCTCTAGGGCCTGCCGCATCGCCGCGGTCCACTGGGATCCGGGTCAGGAGTTCTTATGGATAACGTAACCACGGAGTTTCTCGACAGCCTGCCAAGGGACGTCGAAGAAGCCGTCCGGAAAGGCCAGGAAGAATACGAGGCGGGCCACGGAATCGTCTGCCACTACAAACCCTTCTCAATCGTGTTTCGGAATTCCGCGGGGCAAGCGGTGGGCGTGCTGAGCGCCTACACCGCGTTCGCCGAAATCTATGTGGACGATATCTGGGTCGATGCGGACTATCGCGGAAATGGGCTGGGGCGAAAACTCCTGGAAGCCCTTGAAAACCTTTACCGAGACAAGGGCTTCAACAACATAAACCTGGTCACCAGCCAGTTTCAGGCCGTGGGATTCTATGAGAAATGCGGCTATGAGGTCGAGTTTGTCCGGACCAACGAACATCACCCGATGTTGTCCAAGACGTTTTTTGTAAAATATTTTGACGGCGAACCGCAGACCCGCGGCATCGTGGGCTGAAATCACCGTCCGGTTGGCCGGCCAGAACGTCGGAACAAACTGATTCGGCGACATTCTTGCCAAAGCGCCCCGACTCCCCATTTTGCCGGTTCACCTTGGCGAATAGCGTCGATGGGAGGCGAGCGCGCGAACCGGCTGGTATCAATTAACCCAGACTATTGGTTTTGAGTGCAAGACTGCATTGGAGATGGCCATGTTGTATGAGCACGAAAGTCCTGAATACGTCACCCAATCTCACCAGCGTGAATTCGCCGCGTCGCTCGTCGACAGCCTGGGCCATAACGCCGCCCTGCAAATGTGCCGCACCAGGTCGACGACCGACGGCGACAGCGCTTGGTCGCCAGCGAAGTGGATGAGATAGTCGAAGGTCTCCGGCACGTCCTGGGCATAGCGGTCGAGCGCAGCGGTGATGTTGCCGGCCAGCAATAGGGGCTTCTCCGAGACCGCGGCGAGTTCCTTCTCCATGGCCGTGCGCTCGACCCAGGCACTGAGGAACAGCACTGGAATACCCCGCGATGACGGTGAACGCCACCACCAGCATATGACGGAGATGGGCCGTCATGGGCGCCGGACCCCTACGCACAAATTGTGGAACACGCCAGTAACCGACAAATTGGTCAGCCTCTCAAAACTGTGTTCGTCACCTCCCTAAGTGTAGAACATGGCGACATAAAATGGCGTCTTTGACACGATACGTGATTGCACACATATAACGCGAACCCCGACACGCAAGCCAATGTCATTGCGATCACAATTATGGCGGTGATAGGGTCTGCGCTGCCCGGTTGGATAATGAGACCATTGGGGAGTCAATCGTGCGGAAATTCGCGGTGCGCTCGGTTTCGCGCAGATCCATCCTGTCAGGAATTTTGGCCGCGGCGGCGTTGCCCACCTGGGCGCAAACCATTCCCACCAATCCGGACGTGGTCGTTATTGGCGCCGGTTCGGCCGGGCTGTCGGCCGCCCGCGCCTTGATCGCTGCGGGCAAGTCGGTGGTGGTGGTCGAGGGTGCGGACCGCATCGGCGGGCGCGCCTATACGGAAAACCACACCTTCGGTGTTCCCTTCGATCATGGCTGTTCCTGGGTTATGGGCCCGTCTGATCTTCCTTATGTGCAGATGGCCCGGGATTGGAACTTCGAGCTACTCAGTCACGGCGGTGCCGGTGAGTCGCTGTATGTCGGCAACCACCTGGCGACCAGCACGGAACGGCGGCAGTACAATACCGCCTGGGCCGGTGTCGAAGGCGCCGTGAACCGGGCCGGC
>JAYZAP010000035.1:0-2758 GCA_036339655.1 Pseudomonadota bacterium
GGGCGCCTGTTTCGGCTCCAAGCTCGGCTGGGAGCGGCCCAACTGGTTCGCGCCCAAGAGCGTTGAGCCGCGCGACAGTTATGCCATGGGCCGCCAGAACTGGTTCGACGCGGTGGGCGCCGAGCACCGGGCGACCCGCGAGCGGGTGGCCCTGTTCGACGCCACCTCCTTCGCCAAGTTCGCCCTCACCGGCCAGGACGCCGAGGCGGCGCTCAACTGGATATGCGCCAATCACGTGGCCAAGCCGCCCGGCAGCCTGACTTACACCCAGATGTGCAACCGCCGGGGCGGCATCGAATGCGACCTCACCGTGGCGCGCATCGCCGAGGACACGTTCTACATCGTCACCGGCACCGGCTTCGCGACCCACGATTTCGCCTGGATTGAATGCAACATCCCCTCTGGCATGGACGCCCGGCTCGACGACGTGACCGATGACGTCGCGGTGTTCTCGCTCAAGGGTCCCCGGGCTCGGGACGTGCTCGGCGCGGTCTGCAGCCAGGATTTATCGAATCACGGATTTCCGTTCGGCACCTGGCGGGAAGTCACCATCGCCGGCGCCCCGGTGCGGGCGCTACGCATCACCTATGTGGGCGAACTGGGCTGGGAGCTGCACATCCCTACGGCGGCGGCGTTGGCGGTCTATGATGCGCTGATGGCGGCGGGCGAGCGGCACGGCATCGCCAACGCCGGCTACCGGGCCATCGAGTCTCTGCGTCTCGAAAAGGGCTACCGGGCCTGGGGCTCCGACATCGGTCCCGATTTCTCGCCGCTCGAGGCGGGCATGGCCTGGGCCGTGAAGCTTGGGCGGAACATGCCGTTCCTCGGCCGCGAAGCCCTGGCCGCCCAAAAGGACAAGCCCCAGACCCGCCGCCTCGCCTGTTTCACCGTGGACGACCCGGCCGTGGTGCTGCTCGGCCGCGAGACCATCTACCGCGACGGCCAGCGGGTCGGCTGGCTGACCAGCGGCGGCTGGGGCTATACGGTGGAAACCAACATCGGCTACGGCTATGTGCGCAATCCGGATGGGGTGAGTACCGACTACCTCACGACAGGCACTTACGAACTTGAAGTCGCCACCCGCCGCGTTGCCTGCAACCTGCACCTGGGCCCGCTCTACGACCCCAAGATGGAGCGGGTGAAGGTCTAAAAGAACATCTTCTCGAGGAAGGCGATGATGGCGTCGTCGGCGCCGTGGTCGTAGAGGTCGTTGTGGGTGGCGCCGGGGAAGAATTGGGCGTCCTTGGGCTCGGCGGCGGCGGCCAGCAGGCTGTGGCTCATGTCGATGGGCACCACAGAGTCGCGGCCGCCGTGAACGATGAACAGCGGCGCTTCGATGCGGTCGAGTTTGGCGATTGAATTGAAGCGGTCGAGCACTAGGTACTGGGCCGGCAAATACCAGTAGTGGCGCTGGGCCACGTTGGCCGCCGAGGTCAGCGGCGCCTCAAGCACCAAGGCGCCGATGTCGCGTTCCGTCGCGACCTGGACCGCCGGTCCGCTGCCGATGGATTCGCCGTAGACCACAACGCGGTTCGCCGGTACCCCCGCGGCAGCCAGGAAGTCCAGCGCCGCGCGTGCGTCGTCGTAAAAGCCGTCTTCGGTCGGGCTGCCTGGATTGCCGCCGTAGCCGCGCCATGACGCCAGCATGACGCCGTAGCCGGCGTCAAGATAGGGTCGCGCCTTGCTGCCGCGGTGGCCAATATGGCCGGCGTTGCCGTGGAAGTAGACCAGGGTCGGGGCACCGTCGCGGGTCGGCGGCCGATGCCAGGCGGTAAGGTTGAGGCCGTCGGCGGTGGTCACCGTCACCGCCGCCATGTCGGAGACCCCGGCCTGATCGAGATTTGGCGTCGAGGTGTCCGGGTGGTACATCATGCGGCGCTGGGCGACGAACATGATGCCGGAGAACAGGGCGTAGCCGGCGCAGGCGTAGGTCAGGAAGCGAAAAAATGGTGTCATCGTCGATGCTGTACCGTGGATATGGGTTCACAAGCGTGGCCGCGCGCATCATAAACGGCCAATCATGAGCGACAACCCCTGGGATCAGCAACCCGGGCCGCCGCCAGGCCGTGGCGGCTGGTGGCTTGTCATGGCGGCGGGGGTCGGGCTGATTGCGCTGCTCGCCTGGCAGTTCCCCGAGACCATCGAGACCGAGCAAGATTGGCTGCACCTGGTCTATCTGGTCGGCCTACTGGCCTTGGTCTCCAGCGGCGCCGTGGGAATGCGGCGCAACCGGCTCGGCGAGAACGCCAAACAGGCTGCCGTGTGGCTCGCTATCGCCCTGGTCTGCGTCGCCGGCTACGGCTACCGCTTCGAGGCCCGGGCGGTGGGCCAGCGGGTGCTTGGCGAGCTGCTGCCGGGCTATGCCGCCAACAGCGGCGAGGCGGCTGTAACCCTACGCGCCGGACCCAACGGCCACTATCGGGTCGACGCGGTGGTCGACGGCGCCCGGCTGACCTTCCTGGTCGACACCGGGGCCAGCGACGTGGTGCTGAGCCTGGCGGACGCCCGCAAGCTCGGCTTCAACCCTGACACCATGGCCTATACCCAGGTCTATTCCACCGCCAACGGCCTTGTGCGCGGCGCGCCGGTGGTCCTCGGCTCGATTACCATCGGCGGCATTCGGGTAACCGACGTCGACGCCTCGGTCAATCAGGCGCCCATGGCCGGCTCGCTCCTGGGCATGAGCTTCCTCGGCCGGCTGTCGGCCTACGAGGTGCGCAACGGCTCCCTGACGCTGCGGCAATAGCCACGCCAAAAA
>JAYZAP010000036.1:0-8206 GCA_036339655.1 Pseudomonadota bacterium
GGGCTGGCGTCCTCGGCGATATTATCGGCGATGCGGATTGCCTGTTTAACCGCCGCCGCGTAGGCCTCGTCGACGTAGGTATCGATCCAGGCCGTGAAGGGGTTGTTGCCGCCGGCGAATTTGTTGATGTGGGTGCCGACCTCCCAGTAGACCCAGAAGCACGGCAGGATCGCCGCCACGGCGACCTCGAAAGGACCGTGGTAGGCGGTGGCCATGAGAAAGTTGTTGTAGCCGAGCGCCGTGGGCGACGGCTCGGTGGCCAGCACATCGTCCGGCGCGATGCCGAATTTTTCGAAGTAGTTCTCGTGCAGCGCACGCTCGATGACCACCGCATTGCGCGCGCTTTCGGCGAAGGCCACCATATGGGCGGTGTCATTGGCCCGCGCGGCCGCCACCGACAAGGCCCGCGAATAGGCGATCAGGTAGACCCCGTCCTGGAGCATGTAGTTGCGAAACCGGTCCTTGTCCAAGGTCCCAGCGGCAAGTTCGACGTTGAAAGGATGATCGACAATGGCCTTGTAGATGGATGCGTTGCGGGTCCAGGCGTCCTCGGAAAAATTCATTGGTTCGGCGCCTCCCAAACGCCATGAAAATGATGAACCGGCCCATGGCTAGACCCGACATCGAGGCTGTCAGCGGCGGCCAGGGCGGCACTCAGATAGGTCTTGGCGCGAGCCGCCGCGTCGGGGACATCGAGGCCCCGGGCCAGCCCAGCAGCCACGGCGCTCGACAGGGTGCAGCCCGTACCGTGGGTGTTGGCGGTATCCACTCTGGGCGCGGCCAGACGAATGACGTCGCCGCCGCCGGCAAGCAGGTCAACACTCTCGGGGCCGTCCAGGTGGCCACCCTTGAGCAACACCCAGCGTGGCCCGAAACCCAACAACCGTTGGCAAGCGGCTTCCATGGCCACCTCGTCGCGGGCCGGCGCCTCACCGAGCAAGACCCCGGCTTCGGGAAGGTTCGGTGTGACCACCAGAGCCATCGGTAACAGCCGGTCGCGCAAGCTATCGACCGCGTCGGGCTGGAGCAGGTTGTCGCCGCTCTTGGCCACCATGACCGGGTCTATCACCACGTTGTCGGCGCCATGACGCCCGAGCCCGGCGGCCACCGCCTCGATGACAGCCGGTTGGCTCAGCATGCCGATCTTCACCGCGTCGAAGCGGATGTCGTCATAAACCGTGTCGATCTGCTCGGCGATGAAATCCGCCGGCAGGTCATGGATGGCCCTGACCTCGCGGGTATTTTGGGCGGTCAGCGCGGTGAGCACCGAGGCGCCGTAGACGCCGAGCGCCGAAAATGTCTTGAGGTCGGCCTGGATGCCGGCGCCGCCGCCCGAGTCCGAGCCGGCGATGGTCAGGGCGTTGGCAATCATTTCGGGCGCGCCGCCTTGGCGCCGTCCACGAGGCCGCGAAGCTCGGCGGCGGCGGCCCGGGGATCGGGGGCGGCGCAGACCGCCGAAATCACCGCCACCCCACAAACCCCGACGTTGATAACCGGGGCCGTGGTTTCCGTTGTGATGCCGGCGATGGCGATCAGGGGCAGATCGATGATCGCGGCGATCGACGCCAATCCATCGAGCCCAATGGGCGGGTCCGGGTTCTGCTTGCTCGCCGTGGCGAAGACGCCGCCGATACTGGCGTAGTCGACCGCGTCATAGGGGATCGCCTCGGCCTCGTGGCGGGTCTTTACGGTGACACCGATGATGGCGTCGCGGCCGAGCAGGCGCCGGGCGTCCACCGGGCCCATGTCCTGCTGGCCGATGTGGACGCCATGGGCGCCCGCCGCCAGGGCGACATCGACCCGGTCGTTGATCAGCAGCGGCACCCCGAGGGGCGCTAGGCAGTCCTTGAGGCGCCGGGCGTCGTGGACCATGCGCCCGGTACCGCTCGCCTTGTCACGCAACTGGACCATGGTGGCGCCGCCCCGGACCGCCTCTACGGCGACCTCGGCCATGTCGCGCCCGGCGCAGTGGGCCGGGCCGATGACCACATAAAGCGATAAATCGAATGATTTCCGCACGGGTTGTCCTCTTCCCTGCCAACTACGGAAACCATGCATTGCGGTGCTGGGGGCTATGCAGGCTTCCTACGCTGGCATGATCCAGATCAGGTACAATGGGTTTGTTCTCAGCCCCGACAATCGGGGCACCCCAGCCATCGAATGGCGAGTAGACGCCGGTTTCCCGGGCCTGTCAACGGAAAGGCCGGCGCGACCGTCAACGGGTCGAACCGCCGCCTAGGGACCCTCGCCGTGAAGAATATCGATGACCCGGTGGGCGATGGAGACTTCCTCGAGGAAGGCGTGGATGTCATCCTCGCAATCGTAGACCGAGCGTGCCACCGAGCCGGGCTCGAACAAGTCGCCCGCCACCGGCACTGCCAGCAGAAACACGCCGTCGACGAAGGCGGCGCCCAGGGACTTGTCGGCGTAGGTCTCGGCCAGGGCCAGCATGGTCCTGCAGAATGATGGCGAGACCAGGGTGTAAGCCTCGGTCGGATCGGTAGCGTAGACCGCGAAGCGTTCTTCAAACGCCGCGTCCTGGAACTTGACCCGCTCCTGCGTGCCGAACTTGTCCTTGAAAAACCCCTTGAGCGCGTTGCCAACGGAGCCGATGTCGCGGCTGATAATGGTGCTCCCGGCGAAGTTCGTGGGCACGTCGATTTCGAACAACAGGCCGTCGAATACCGTGGTGCTGGAGTTCTCGCCTTGCTGCACCACCTTGGCGTCGATCATCTTGAATCCGGTATCGCGATAACGGCCGATGAACAGATCCTCGCAGCGGCCGAACGCGCCCGATTTGGTGATACCGAGGCTGGTAAACCGCTTGTGGTCGAAACGGTCGCCGGGTTCGCGGTCGTACACGAGGCCACCGAGGAACGTGCAGATCGGCCCGATCAGGATTTCGCGAAATGCCTCCTGGTGGCCGTGTTGCAGTTTCCCTACCCACCACCAGCCGATGCCAGCGGCGATGCCAGCGGCGATGAACGTGGGAAACGCCAGAACAAAGACGCCCGCGAACAGGTTGTCGCCGTGCAGGCTGTGCCAGATGTTCAGACCGATGACGAACCCGGCGACGGCAAGGATTGCACAGCCAACAAAAGTGATCTTTAGGCGAACCTTGCGTTTGGTGAAACGGTCGACGCGCTCGGCTTCGAGGTCGTCGAGCCGGGGCGCGATATCGCGATCAAAGACCTCGCCGAATCCCCGCTCGTAAGGCTCGCGTTCGGTGAACCGGGGCGCCATCAGTATCGGTCAATCACGGGAATGCCGATGGTCGAGAAATTGTCCATCGACGCAAGCACCGCGCCGGCCTCTTCGAGCGACAGGGTCTGCGTCACCAGTTTACCGGGCGCGAGCCTGCCCGCGGCAATCATGTTGAGCATGGCGCCGTAGCCCATCGCGGGCATGCCGCTGCTGCCCACCAACACCAGCTCGCGGCCTAGGATGACGTCAATGGGCACGGCGATTTCACCCTGCTCTTCGGCGCCCGTCTGGCCGATCTGCAGGTGGCGCCCGCGAGGCCGTAGCGAAGCAATCGAGTTTTGGCAGGTTGCTTTGATGCCGAGACCATCGACCGATACGTGGGCGCCGCCCTTGGTGATCTCGTGAACCGCCTCAGCCGGATCGGTGTTGCCGGCGAGCACCGTCTCGACGGCGCCGAGCCGTTTGGCGAACGTGAGCTTGGCGGGGTCGATGTCGATGCCGATGACATTGGCGCCCAGCGCCGTGGCGATCTGTATCACCGACAGCCCGATGCCACCGCAGCCGTGCACCGCGACCCATTCGCCGGGGCGCACCTGGGCCTGGTCGACGATGCCGTGGAACGACGTCATGTAGCGGCAACCCAGGCCGGCGCCGTCGACGAAGCTCATCGTCTCAGGCATCAACACCAGGTTGGTGTCGGCGTGGGGCAAGGCGGTCATGCTTCCAAAGCCGCCCCAATAGCTGAACCCCGGGGCGAACCCCTGCTGGCAGATGTTCGAATGGCCGGTCAGGCACAACTCGCAACTTCCCTCGCCCTGGCTGAACGGCACGATCACCCGGTCGCCAGCCTTGAAGCGTTTGACCTCGGCGCCGACCTCCTCGACCACGCCGCAGAACTCGTGGCCGAGAACGTGGGGAAACTCGAACTCCACGCCGATCCAACCCCAGTCGCCAACCCAGCCGTGCCAGTCGCTGCGGCAGACGCCATTGGCCTCAACTCGCACGATGGCGCCATGGGGCGCGCACTCCGGGTCGGGCATGTCACGAACCACCAGGGGTTCGCGTACCCCTTCCATCACCGCCGCCCGCATTGTTCGGCTCCCTCTTCGATTGAGAATCCAGTCTGCGTCGCCATCCAGCGATAGCGCAATGGGAAATCAGCCGACCACGGCAAAGCCGGCGTAGTGGTCGGAATGATCGCCGTCGAAGTTGTCCATGCCGCGCCGGGTCAGGATTTTTTCGTCGTCTTCGGCGGAGTCGCGCAGGATGACCTGATCGGACGGCCCCTCGTACCAGCGAATATTGAAGGCGCAGAGCCAGGGGTAGAACAGCAGCTCGGCGTAGTCCGGGATGTGGTCGCGAATCCACCAGCCCAGGGGCCGGTGATCATCGGTTCGCTCGAAATGATCGAGATACCACGGCACCACCACGCTGGCGGTGGCGCCCGAGTAGCCATCGGCGTCGCGCAGGTCCCAGATGTGACGGGCGGCGCCGTAGACGTTGTCGCTGCAAAAGTAGTCGTTCTGGCCGGGCTTCATGCGCTGGTGGCAGTAGTCGTTGACAAACGCCGAACGGAAGGCGCTGCGCACGGCAATGCCGCCGAAGGCGCGGTGCAGCGGCTCAAGCACCAACTGGCAGAGCTTCTCGCCGGTCTCAACGGCCAGGTCGGAATCGTCGGGAATATTCGACAGGCCGTGAAAATTGGCGACCTCGCTGTACAGCATGTCGCGCATGAAAAAATGATCCGATAGCCGCACCCGGCCAAGCGCCGTCAAGTCCGCCACCGATGCCGGTTTATCCATGATTTCCCACCACGATATGTTGTTACCCCAGACCGCTTGTACTCTCGGCCCATGAATGGTCAATTGCAATCCATGGGGCAGCATGGGTTTACAGGAGTTCGGCAATGGGTTTTGTGGTTTCGGTCGAGCAGCCGTCGGTGGCCGTGGCCGGCAGTGATGATCGGTTTCCCGTGCGGCGGATTTATTGTGTCGGGCGGAATTATCTCGATCATATCCGCGAGACCGCCGGGGCCGATGAGCGCGAGCCGCCGTTTTTCTTCCAGAAGCCGGCCGACGCCATCGTCGCCCGCGGCGGCGCGTTCCCCTACCCGTCCCAGTCGGCAAACACCCACCACGAAATCGAACTGGTGGTCGCCATCGGCACGGGCGGCGCCCAAATCGCACCGGTTGACGCCCTCGACCACGTTTTCGGCTATGGCGTCGGCATCGACATGACGCGCCGCGACCTCCAGGCCAAGGCCAAGGAAATGCGCCGGCCCTGGGAGCCGGGCAAGGCCTTTGACCATGCGGCGCCGTGCAGCGCCATCGTGCCGGCGGCACGCATCGGCCATCCGCAACGCGGCCGCATCTGGCTCGCCGTCGACGGCGAGGTCCGCCAGGACGGCGACATCGCCCAGCAGATCTGGGGCGTGCCCGAGGCCCTGTCCCATCTCAGCGCGCTGTATGAACTGTGTCCCGGCGACCTGATGTTCACCGGCACACCGGCCGGCGTCGGACCGGTCGTGGCCGACAATCACCTGACCGGCGGCATCGACGGTATCGCTGAGATCGAGATTTCTGTGATTTAACGGTGTGACTTAGCCATCGCGCTCGGGACCGCTCGAAGATTCGTAAGGTGATTGCGGCGCATCCGGGTTCCGGGTCGCTTCGCGATTCAAGCGTTCAATGACCGCCCGGCGGTATTTTTGATCGTGAACCACCCGCTCGTAATCGATTTGGTTGTCCGACATTTGCCGCATTCCCCCTTTTTACCAGCGGCGAGAGCGTGCCGCAGACCACCGTCGCGATCAACGGCAAAAGGCGGTTCTCCTCTAATATCTTGGGAATGGAAATGGGGGTAACCTGTGGATAGCATGGGGAACGACCGGGATTGACGAGAGGAGGAACAGACATGGCAACGGAAATTTCCGCGGAAGAATTCGCCGGGCGGCGGGCCAAGGCAACGGCGGCGGCCCGGGAACGGGGCCTCAAGGGCCTGCTGGTGTGTTCACGCGGTGGCGGCACCACCGACCGCTACGGCGATGTCATGTACCTGACCAACTTCTATACCGCCTTTCCCTACATTCCCGACCGGGCGCCGGACTGGACGGCGCGGGCCCACGCCTTTGTTCTGCTGCCGGTGGACGGCGACGCGGTGCTGGTCGCCGACACCGGGGTCAAGGACGACTGGCATGTGCCGATCGACGACATCGTTGTCGCCAACGACATGATCGAAGCCCTGGTCGCCGAACTCACGGCCCGCGGCATGGCCGAGGGCAAAATCGGCATTGTCGGCGCCGATGTCCTGACCTGGGGTACGCAACAGGCCCTGGCCCGGGAACTGCCGGCCATGGAATTGACCGACGCCGGCGACATCCTCGAGACCCTGCGCATGGTCAAGTCGCCGGGCGAGGTCGAATTGCTGCGCCACGCATCAAAGGTCGGCTCGCGCGCCACCGACGCCATGATCGAAGCGGCCCAGCCGGGCAAAACCCATGGCGAGGTCATGGCCGCCGGTCTCGGGTCTTTGGTTCCTGCCGGCGGCATGCTCTACAACTCGTTCATGAGTTCCGGCCGCGGCGGCGCCAACGCCGCCGCGGTGGGCGGCGCGTTTCCCACCTACGGCGCCGAGGAGCCCCTGTCCGACGGCCAATGGTTCCACGTCGGCCTCTCCGGCGTGGTCGGCGGCTACTATTTCGATCACGCCCGTTCGGTGTCCATCGGCGACGCGACGCCACAGCAGATCGAAGCCTACGAGGCGCCCATCGCCGCGGTCCAGGCCGGCATCGCCGCCATCGTGCCCGGCGCCAAGGCGTCCGACGTGGCGATCGCCGGGCGCCAGGCCCTGGAGGCCCGCGGCTTCGAGTTGGAAGGCAGCTTCCTCGGCTTCGGTCACGGCGTTGGCCTCGGCTGGGACGCGCCCTGGCTGATCCCCGACGACCACACGCCCCTGGTGCCCGGCATGGTCCTGTGTGTCGAGCGCAGCGTGCGCCACAACGGCTACTACGGCGATTTCGAGGAAACCGTCCTGGTCACCGACCAAGGCACCGAGTTGCTGACCGACGCGGTGGTCCGCCGTTGGTAACCGAAACCACTCCTGGTCAAGTCAGGCCGTAATACCGAGGCTTGCCCATGGTGACGAACTTAAGAAATTCGGTTTCCTCGGTCGCCTCGCCGCCCTCGGGGGCCGCCGGCATGACGTCGCTGTAGCGATCCTCTAGAACCACGTGGGGATCCTGGCCCTCGACCCAGCCGAGAAAATCACCGTGAATTTTGTAGCCGATCAGGTGCTGGACATGTTCGGGCAGGCTCTTGGCGATTTCCGGCGGCACCGCGAGATACTGATTTTCCTCCTGGCGCAGCCAGCCCAGGCTGTAGCCGCAGATCATGCCGGCGCGCCACTGATTGCCGGTCTGGTTGGCGCCGCCGCCATGCCACACACTGCCCAGGTAGATCAGGCATGATCCGCGCGGCATGACGGCCTGAACGATTTTGTCGTCGTCACAGGGCACCCGTTCATCGTCCCACAGATGGCTTCCGAGAATCACCCGCGTGCCGCCGGTCTCCTCGGTGAAATCGGTCAGCGCCCACATGGTGTTGCACAGCGCCTGGGGACCGGGGTGGATGAACGGCAACAGGCCGTCGTCGCGATGCAGGATCTGTTCCGATTCGCCGGGCCCGATATTGACCGCCTGGGTGACATGGAGGTGATAGCGTTCGCAGTAGGGTCCCAGGAGCTGGTCCATGACCGGCAGGATCACCGGATTCGGCGCGATTTCCTCGGCGAAGGTCCGCGACTTCGCCACCAGGGCGGCGACGCGCTTGGTCTTGTAGCCCCAGAATTCCCCCTCGCCCTTGTAGGACCGCTTCAGGTAACCGTCGAGTTCGGACTGGACCCGGCCCATGGTCGCGTCGTCGACCACGCGCTCATAAATCACCGCGCCGTCGCGCTCGAGAATGGCCATGGCCTCGTCAGCCGGGGTATCACGTGAAATTGATTG
>JAYZAP010000037.1:0-3077 GCA_036339655.1 Pseudomonadota bacterium
AGGTCCCAGCGGCGGCCGAGATCGTGCTCGAGGGCCATGTTTCCCTCAACGACTACGGCGACGAAGGGCCGTTTGGCGATCACACCGGCTACTACAACGCTGTTGAAAAATTCCCGGTGTTCACCATCAGCGCCATCACCATGCGCCGCTATCCAATCTATCTCTCGACCTACACCGGCCGGCCGCCGGACGAGCCGTCTATTCTCGGCGAGGCCTTGAACGAAGTGTTCATCCCGCTACTGATCCAGCAGTTTCCCGAAATCACCGATTTCTGGCTGCCCCCCGAGGGCTGCTCCTACCGCATCGCCGTGGTCACCATGAAGAAGGCCTATCCCGGCCACGCCAAGCGGGTGATGATGGGGGTGTGGTCGTTCCTTCGCCAGTTCGTCTACACCAAGTGGGTCATCGTGGTCGACGACGACATCGACGCCCGCTCATGGCCCGACGTCATGTGGGCGATCTCGACCCGCATGGACCCGGCGCGGGACATCACCATCATCGACAACACCCCCATCGACTACCTCGACTTCGCCAGCCCCGAACCCAGCCTGGGCGCGAAAATCGGCCTCGACGCGACCAACAAAGGGCCGCCCGAAACCAAACGCGACTGGGGCCGCCTGATCCGCATGGACGACGATGTAGTGAAAACGGTGACCGAGAAATGGCCGAAGCTGGGGTTGCCGGGGAGTGGCAAGCCAATTTGGGATTAGGCGCTGGATGCGTCGGGGCCTATATACCTGTTGCCGTTTGGCGCTTCATTCAGAGGTTTTCGTCCATGTCCCCTACACCGCTCGACCCGCTTGCCCTGCTCGACGACCTGATCTCCCGCGCCCTCAAGGCCGGGGCCGATGGTGCCGATGGGGTGGTTGTGGAGAGCGCCAGCCTGTCTGTGGCCCAGAGGCTTGGCAAATCCGAGGGGATTGAGCGGGCCGAATCGCAAGACGTGGGACTGCGGGTGTTTCGCGGCCAGCGCCAGGCCATCGTGTCGTCGAGCGACGTCTCGCCGTCGGCTTTGAATGAGTTGGTCGAGCGCGCCCTGGCCATGGCCGCCGCCGTGCCCGAGGACCAGTATTGCGGCCTTGCCGACCCGGGCCTGCTGGCCAGCGAGGTCCCCGATCTCGACCTCTGCGACCCTGACGAGCCGTCGCCGGACAGCCTGGTCGAGCGCGCCGCCGCCGCCGAGGACGCGGCGCGAAGCGTTGACGGGGTGAGCAACTCGGAAGGCGCCGAGGCCGGGTGGAGCCGCTCGAAGGTGGCCCTGGCCGCCAGCAACGGTTTCGCCGGCGCCTACGCGGTTTCTAACCACAGTGTCAGCGCCAGTGTCATCGCCGGCCAGGGCACGGCCATGGAGCGCGACTACGACTATACGGTGGCGCGCTTCGCCACCAATCTCGACGTTGCCGCCGTCGTCGGGCGGCGCGCCGGGGAACGCGCCGTGCGCCGGCTCAATCCGCGCAAGGCGTCGAGCGGCCAGGTGCCCCTAGTCTATGACTGGCGGGTTTCCGGCGGCTTGTTGGGACATCTGGCCGGGGCCATCACCGGGCCGTCGGTGGCGCGCGGCACCAGCTTCCTCAAGGACCGGCTCGGCGAGGCTGTGTTCGCGACCGGTGTCACCATCACCGACGATCCCCAGCGCCTGCGCGGCCTGCGCTCCAAGGCGTTCGATGGCGAGGGGGTGGCCACCGAGGCCCGCGACATCATCGCCGACGGCGTGCTGACCACTTGGCTGCTGGATTCCCGCTCGGCCCGCCAGCTCGGCTTGGTGACCACCGGCCATGCCACCCGGGGCACCTCGTCGCCGCCGTCGCCCAGCGCCACCAACCTGACCCTGGCGCCGGGTGACCAAACCCCGGAACAGATGATCGCCGACATCGACCAGGGCTTCCTGATCACCGAGCTCATCGGCATGGGGGTCAACGGCATTACCGGCGACTACAGCCGGGGCGCCGCCGGCTACTGGATCGAAAACGGCGAGATCGCCTACCCGGTCAGCGAGGTTACCGTCGCCGGCAACCTCAAGGACATGTTCGCGGCCCTGGTGCCGGCCAACGACTTGGTGCTGCGCGCCGGCATCGACGCGCCGACGATCCGCATCGACGGCATGACGGTGGCCGGTACTTGAGCGGTTTGACCGACGACCACCCGCTGCTCGTCGAGGCGGTGCGCGAAGCCAGCGCTATTGCTCTGAGCCACTTCGGAAAACAACCAAAGACCTGGGAGAAGAGCCCCGGCCACTCGGTCAGCGAGGCCGACCTCGCCGCCGACGATCACCTGAGAAGCGCCCTCGGCGGCGCCCGGCCCGGCTACGGCTGGATGTCAGAGGAATCCGTGGAGGCGGCGCCGGCCGCCAGCAGCCGCTACTGGCTGGTCGACCCCATCGACGGCACTAGCGCCTTCCTCCGTGGCCGCCGCGAGTTCAGCGTCTCGGTGGCCCTCATCGAGGCCGGCCGGCCGGTGGTCGTGGCGGTCTGCAACCCGGCCACTGACGAGTTGTTCGACGCCTACGCCGGCGGCGGCGTCCGGCTCAACGGCGACCCGGTCCGGGCCACCGACCAGGCCACACTCGATGGCGCCAATCTTATGATCAGCCGCACCGAATTCGACCGCCTCGACTGGCACAAGAAACTCGGCCATGTCACCGTCGAGGCGATCAGCTCGATCGCCTACAAACTCGCCCTGGTCGCCGCCGGCCGCTGCGACGCCACAGCCACGGTCTGGGGCAAAAGCACCTGGGACGTGGCCGCCGGAGACCTGTTGGTGTGCGAGGCGGGCGGCCATATTACCAACGGCGCCGGCCACCCCTTCGACTATACCGACCCCCTGGCGCCGATCAGCTCGATGATCGCGGCGGGTGGGGCACTGCATGGTCTGCTGGTCGAGAGGATGAAGGAAACCAGTGCATTCTCGTAATTGTGGGGACAGTATGCTTAATTAGATAAGCATACTGTCCCCACAATCACGAGAATGCACTGGTTTCCTTCATCCTCTCGACCAGCAGACCATGCAGCGCCCCACCGGCCGCGATCATCGAGCTGATCGGTGCCAGGGGGTCGGTGTAGTCGAAGGGGTGGCCGGCG